>JBQGDS010000429.1:0-4823 GCA_052039185.1 Flavobacterium sp. | reverse complement strand
ATAGCCATGATTATTAATCCAAGCCCATATTTTACAGCAGCATTAGGATTATACTTACTATCCCAAACCTTTGACACAGAAGAAGCTAAAGCGATAATGAAGAACGAATTTAAGATACTAAACCATGACACCGTGATCTCAGAAGATTCTGCTGTAAGATACTGGAGCAGCATCCAGCCTGCAATTCCCCAAACCCCTAGAAAGCATATAGCCAGAACAACATTTGACATAGTTATCCTGCTCCATGTTTGTTTTGCCAGCAATACAAGTACATAGGTAATTATAATTAACGGCACAACGGTAAGCAGTGTGTTAATGATATTGAAAGCGGTAAGCGAGCTACCTTCCAAACTCCTGTCAACATTATCCCTTGCAAAAAGAACTAATGATGAAGCTCCCTGCTCAAATGACATCCAGAAGAAAACTGTGAAGAATGCAAATACAATAACAGCAATCATCCTGTCACGTATTACTGTGGTATAACGTGCTATACGTGAAATTACAAGGACAAGGAATAATAACAATGCACCCAGAACCACTATATTCTGACCATCAATTCCATTTACTTTAAAATCAAAAATGTTGAAATTGCCTATTTTAGAAAGTGGGTCATTAAATGCATAAAGCAACCCTACTACAGTAGTAATTACTATAAGCACTTTATCAATAAGTGTAAACGGATTTCTTTTATCTTCTTCTTTTGTAGATGTCCTGGCTATTTCTTCAGCTTCTAACCTTTTAGCTTTGGAAGGAACTTCACCAATTGTACCGAACAACGGTTTAGCAAACCAGAACTGTAAGGTTCCAAGCAGCATGAATATACCTGCCAAACCAAACCCATAGCTCCAGCCAACATTTTCCGCAAGGTATCCGCAAAGCATCATTCCGAAGAATGCACCCGCATTTACACCCATATAGAAAATAGTATAGGCACCGTCCTTCTTCTCAGGAACATCCTTATACATTTCAGAAAGTATCGAAGTCATGTTTGGTTTAAAGAAGCCTGTACCCAAAACCAGAAGACCAAGTCCTACATATAATGACAACTCAGTTTCCAAAGCCATTGAAGCATGCCCCAGCGTCATTATTATTGAACCGATAACAACCGCCCAACGATAACCTATATACCTGTCAGCCAATATACCTCCAAAAATTGGGGTTATATACAGCAACATGGCATATGTACCATAAAGCGCTCCTGCATTTTCGGCTGACCAACCCCATCCCGGGTTAGTACCAAGTATGCTCATTGTTAAAAAGTTGATTAACAAAACGCGCATTCCGTAAAACGAAAAACGCTCCCACATCTCGGTAAAAAATAATACGAATAAACCAGCCGGGTGGCCCAGTACTTTGGTCTTAAAAAAATCGTTAGACACTGCTTCTGTTGACATATATAATATTTCTAATTTATTTTACTTCTTGCATTAATTTCCTTACAAGAGGGGAAATTACTAAAAGCACCACTCCTGCTATTAATGCATATATTGCTAATTGATAATATCCGTCTGTATAAGTTGCCAGTTTTTGTGGCAAACTATCATTTTCTCCACCTTCCGATAGCCCGGCTCCTAAAATACCTGCAACATATTGACCATAGGCACTTGCAAGGAACCACATACCCATCATAACTCCCTGTAGCCTTTGTGGTGAGAGTTTGGTCATAATTGACAAACCTATAGGCGATAAACATAACTCACCAAATGTAATAACAAAATAAGCTAATACAAAAACATCAAGGCTGGCAATTCCTGACCCCGCAACAACTTCAAAGAATCTGGTTGTGTAGAAAGTATAAAATCCGCCCGCAAGGAATAAGAAGCCAAGACCAAATTTAACTACGGTATTAGGCTCAATCTTCTTTTTAGCCAAGGCTACCCAAACAAGTCCTACAATTGGTGCAAAAATGATTACAAATACTGAATTTGCTGCGTTATTAACACCATTAGGATCCAGTTTCCACAGGCTTAAAACTTCATTATTCAGGTTCTTTGCCGCAAAGATGCTTAATGATCCTCCGCTTTGCTCAAAAAATGCCCAGAATATTATTGAGAAAACAATAAAAATAAGTGCCGCAATAAGCTTTTTACTTTCAGCCCAAGAATGCTTAGTCATTTCATAACCAAGATAAACTAAGGTTGCAGGCCCAATAATATACATAAAGTAATCTGTATATTCCGTTTTAGCAACCATTGTCATTACAACCGGTATTAATGCAAGTGTAAGCGCGTATACTGCATATTCATACCAAGATTTACCTGACTTAACTTCAACAGCAACGTTGGCAGTATCTTCCGGTGCAACAGTATCAAAACTTTCAAGATGTTTTACATTACGTACCTGCCCATCCATACTTTTAAATGGAGGTAAACCTATAGGGCCTAATGTTTTTTGGGTAAATATAAATGTTATAAGACTTATTGTCATTACTATTCCCGCAAGTCCAAATGCAACATTCCAACTATATTCCGCAGGTATAAAACTACTAAACAGTTCTCCTTTACCAATTGATATACACGCATAACCGCCAAGTAGTGCACCTATATTAATACCTGAATAAAATAAAGAAAAGCCTGCATCACGCCTTGAGTCATCCTTCCTGTATAATGAGCCAACCATTGTTGAAATATTCGGCTTGAAGAAACCTGTACCTATAACTGTAAAACTGATACCCAGAAAGAAGTTACTTTCAGGAAAAGGATTATATGCAAGTATTGCACTACCAATTATCATTAGGATACCACCCCAAAACAATGACTTCCTGAATCCTAATATCTTATCTGCAAAAAGTCCGCCTATAAATGTAAACGCATACACAAAAGCCTGTGTTGCTCCATATTGCAGGTTAGCCTGCCCCTCTGCCATATGCCCGCCATTTTCCAGAATAAGATGCGTAATCATAAAGTACGTAAGTACCCCCCTCATTCCATAAAAACAAAAACGTTCCCACATTTCCGAAAAGAAAAGGTACCAAAGCTGTTTTGGATACTTACCCTTAAAATCCTGAATCTGTTCCAGAGTAATATTAGTAGTGTTTTTCATATTATAGTTTCTCTTTAATAAAGTTGGTCATTTTAGTGTAAAGCTGTAGCCTTGTAGCGCCACCGTAAATCCCGTGGTTCTTGTCAGGGTATATAGCCCAGTCAAATTGTTTGTTGGCCTGTACAAGTGCTTCAACCATTCTCATGGTGTTTTGTACATGCACATTGTCATCTGCTGTACCGTGTACCAGTAAAAATGCACCTTTCAGTTTGCTTACATGGTTTATAGGCGAGTTATCATCATACCCTGAAGCATTTTCCTGCGGCAGCTGCATAAACCTTTCGGTATATACTGAGTCATAAAAACGCCAGTTGGTTACCGGTGCAACAGCAATAGCCATTTTAAAAACATCATTACCCTTCAGGATACAGTTTGACGACATAAAGCCTCCGTAACTCCACCCGAATATCCCGATACGCGCAGCATCAATGTAGGCGTATTTACCAAATACCTTTGCGGCATCAATCTGGTCTTCTACTTCGTATTTACCCAGTTCTCTGTAGGTTACTTTTTTAAAGGCAGCACCCTTAAAGCCAGTTCCCCTTCCGTCAACACAGGCTACAATATATCCCTGCTGGGAGAGCATCATGAACCAGTAGTCGTCTGATCCGTGCCAGTCATTATTTACCTGCTGTGAGCCAGGCCCGCTATACTGGTACATAAATAAAGGATATTTTTTATTTGGATCAAAATCCTTTGGCTTTATCATCCAGGCATTAAGCTGATGGCCTTTTTCGGTTGTAATGACGGTAAACTCCTTTTGTGGCAGGTTATATTTTTCAAGCTTGCCCTTAAGTGCATCATTATTTACAATAGATTTTACCTGCTTACCATCTTTAGAGTTATGGAGATTATACGATGTAGGTTCCTGCGCACTTGAAAAACTGTTTATGAAATAATCAAAGTTAGGACTGAAAGTGGCATTGTTAGTACCCGTTTTAGGTGTAAGCCTAACCTTATTTTTGCCATTAAGGCCAATACGGTATACATCACGGTTTATTGAGCCATTTTCAACCGACTGGTAAAAAATATTCCCTGTCTTTTTATCAAAGCCATAATAGCTGGTCACTTCCCAATTGCCTTTGGTGACCTGATTAATTAATTTACCAGTACTATTGTAATGGTAGATATGGTTATAACCGTCTTTTTCGCTTGTCCAGATAAAACTGTTATCGTTTAAAAAAGTCAGGTTATCAGTAATATCTACGTACGCTTTGTCTTTTTCGTTTAATACTATTTTAGAAGTGCCTGTAGCGGCATTTACAAAAATAAGGTCAAGATTGTTCTGGTGCCTGTTCAATACCTGCACGCTAAGTGTTTGGGCATCATTAGTCCATTTTATACGCGGAATGTAAAAATCAGAATAATTACCCAGCTTTATCTCCTTTGATGTTTTTGTTTTCACATCATAAACATGAAGCGATACAATAGCATTTTTCTCACCTGCTTTAGGATATTTAAAAACTTCCTGCGAAGGGTAAAGCGCTTTGCCATACACATCCATAGAAAATTCAGGAACCTGCGTCTCATCAAAACGTATATACGCAATTTTGTCGCCGGCAGCATTCCAGTCATACGCTCTTACAAATGAGAACTCTTCTTCATATACCCAATCGGTAATACCATTAATAATGGCGTTCTTTTTCCCGTCAGTAGTTACGTGTGTAGCAACTTTAGAAGCCAGATCATAAAAAAAAAGATTGTTCTGGAAAAAATAAGCTAATTTAGAATTTTAAGCCGAAAAGGTCGGTTACTGCACTTTATCTGATGAAATCCTTGAC
>JBQGDS010000428.1:0-1870 GCA_052039185.1 Flavobacterium sp. | reverse complement strand
CGCTAAATGCGATGGCCACCTGGGGCATGTATTTGACGATGGCCCTAAAGAAACTACAGGTAATCGTTTTTGTACGAATTCGGTTTCTATAAAGTTCGTTCCCGGTAAAAAATAGTTAGCAAAACACTAAATGTATTTTTTCTTGATTTACAATTCGGTAATTTAGAATACAATTCTTACTATAACATGAAACAATATCCTGTACAAAAATCAGAAGACGAGTGGAAAGAAGCGCTTGGGCTTGAAAAATATAAAATACTTCGCCAAAAAGGAACTGAATTTCCCCATTCAGGACAATACAATCTTACCTTTGATAAAGGTACATACTGTTGTGGTGCCTGTGGAGAGCCTTTGTTTAAAAGCGAATCTAAATTTATATCAGGTTGTGGATGGCCCTCATTTGATGAAGCTATTCCCGGCAAAATAGAATATCTAAAAGATACCACTTTTGGCATGATACGGACCGAGATACTTTGCACAAACTGCGGAAGCCATTTAGGACATGTTTTTGATGATGGCCCAACCGAAACCGGTCAGCGATATTGTGTAAATTCACTTTCAATTGATCTAAAAAAAGAATATTAATTAGAATACCTCTGAATTATCAGGGGTATTTTTATTTATATAAATAATCATATTTTTAAGTATGGATTTATTTAACGAGACTACCGATTGGGCTAAGGCTATGCAGCCACTTATAGATAAGTATAAAGGAAAAAAACATCCGCTTGACTATAAAAATATTTATCAGCTATTAGTAATGGTTTTGCTTTCTGCACAGGATAGCGATGCTAATATAAATAAGATATCACCTGATTTTTTTGATAAATATCCTGATATGAAAGCACTGGCTAAAGCCAACACAGCAGAATTGAATGAGGCACTGACTAAAGTACGATTCAACGCTAATAAAATAGCATGGCTAAAGGAAATTGCAGCTGTAGTTAAGGAAGACAGCAAAATTCCCCATACAATGAAAGAGCTTACTGCCCTTAAAGGTATTGGCAGGAAATCAGCGAATGTTATCATGCGTGAAGCAGGTGTAGAAGCTGAAGGAATTATGGTTGATTTACACGTAGTTAGGGTAGCACCGCGTATAGGTATTGCCAAGGGTAAAAATGCAGATAAGATAGAAAAAGAACTTATGGCAGCATTGCCTAAAAACATGTGGGGAGAAATAGGTATGGCAATATCACACCTTGGCAGGGAAATATGTCGCCCTACAAATCCAAAGCATAGTGAATGCCCTGTGAGTAATGTTTGTGAATATTGCATCCAAAAAAACAAATAGTTGTTATAATAACAATTTGGCAAGAAGTGTACCTATTAGTACTAAGAGCAGTATAATTATTATACCTAATAGCATTACTGCCCATTTAAAAACTTTAAGCACAGAACGTAGCGTGTAGTTGGTTTTACCTGTCGTGTGTTCTAATAGGTTTAATATTGCTGCTGATAATACAAAAAAGTCATCTATCCATCCAATAATAGGAATATCCGGAATTACATCCAGAGGGCTTACAGCATATACAGCACCTAATAAAGTTATAATGAGCGCCCTTGTTTTAGCAGCCTTATCCTCTGGAATTTTAACCTGAACTTGTTCCATTGTATATTTTTAAGAGGATATAATCAAAATCTGTGCCTGATAAAACAAAAAACCCTTCATGGTAATGATGAAGGGTTTTAAAAAGAAAGGCAGTGACATACTCTCCCACAAATTGCAGTACCATCTGCGCAGGCGGGCTTAACTTCTCTGTTCGGGATGGGAAGAGGTGAGCCCCGCCGCAATAACCACCTTAAGTTTTTTGAGCCAAAAGCAACTAGCTTTTTTACTCATCCACATAACTTTTGGCTTGTGCCTAGTTAC
>JBQGDS010000427.1:0-1839 GCA_052039185.1 Flavobacterium sp. | reverse complement strand
TATGCCAGCGCTCATTATGAAAAAAAATATCGGCTTCGATAAACTGTTTTTTGTTTACTGCAAAACCAATAAACTTTTCCAGGGCTGAGGGACTGAATAATATACCAAACGGGTTGGTAGTATTCCTGAACTTAAAGTAATCAAACTTTTGCCCTATATTCACTGCAAAACAAGAACCCAGACACACCACACGTGAATTGTAATCGATAGGTTGATTACTATGATGTATGGGTATCTGGGTTGTGAATTGCATTTATTTCAATTTCTTAATTAAATAAACAATATCTGAAATGTGCTAAATAAATCTTTGGAATGCACAAAATTACAAAGTCTTAAAATTATAAATTATTAACGATGCGCCTTATGCCATTCTTAATCAGGCTTTCGTTAAAATTAATAAGTAAGCCTAATTTACAATCAGCAACTTTTAAATAAGTCAAAACCTGTTTTAAATGTACAGGTGCTATATTTTCAACTGATTTAAGTTCAACGACAACTTTATTTTCTACCAAAATATCAGCTCTAAAACCTATATCCATTGTTAAATTATCCCATAATAACGGAAGTGGTTTCTGTCGCTCCACATTCAACCCTCTCTTTACCAGCTCATGAAAAAGTATAGTTTCATATACCGATTCTAATAAACCCGGGCCAAGTTTTACATGTATATTATAACACGTATCAACTATTATTTTAGAAATCTCGTCTTCAGTCATTTTTTTTCTTAGCGACTTTGCGTCTTTGCGAGAAAATGTAAAAAATCACGCAAAGCCGCAAAGTCGCCAAGTATTATTTAGTTAACCGAAATATTAATAGTTCCTATGTTATAAACTCTACCGCTTTACTAAGCGCCTCATTTATACCGCTTATATCTTTACCACCTGCAGTTGCAAAGAAAGGCTGTCCGCCGCCGCCTCCTTGTATATGTTTACCAAGCTCACGCACTACCTGGCCTGCATTAAGCCCTTTTTCAGCAACCAGTTCTTTTGATATATAACAGGTTAGCATAGGCTTACCTTCCGCAGCTGTAGCAAGTACTATAAACAGGTTAGTGCCCAGGCTGCCAAGTTCGTATGCAAGATCTTTTGCCCCTGAAGGATCAAGGTCAACCTGTTTCGCTAAAAACTGTACACCGTTTATCTGTTCAAGTTCGTTAGCTAGTTCTCCTTTAAGGTTTTTGGCTTTGTCTTTCAGCAGTTGTTCTAGTTGTTTTTTAAGCTTCGCGTTTTCATCCTGAAGTGACACTACTGCCTTAATTGTATCCTGAGGATTTTTCAGTATGCTGTTAATTTCTTCAAGTGCCTGCTCCTGTTTTGCAAAATAACCTTTCACAGCTTCATTGGTTATTGCCTCTATACGGCGTATACCAGCCGCAACAGCACTTTCGCTTACAATTTTAAAATACCATATATCAGCAGTGTTATTTACGTGGATACCTCCGCAAAGTTCCATGCTTTCGCCAAACTTAATAGCACGTACATTATCTCCGTATTTTTCACCGAATAATGCCATAGCCCCTTCTTCCACAGCTTGCTTGAACGGAATACTCCTGCGCTCTATCAGCGGCAGGTGCTCCTGTATACGGGCATTTACAAAATCTTCCACCTCTTTTAGCTGCTCATCGGTAACTTTAGCAAAATGCGAAAAGTCAAAACGCAGGTAATCAGGGCTAACTAATGATCCTTTCTGCTCCACATGTGTCCCCAGAATGGTACGCAATGCCTGGTGCAGTAAGTGTGTAGCCGAGTGGTTGGCCGCGCTCTCTGACCTTAATGTGGTATTAACTTTAGCCGTAAATACAGCATTTACATTTTCCGGTAACTTTTTAGCAAGATGCAG
>JBQGDS010000426.1:0-5414 GCA_052039185.1 Flavobacterium sp. | reverse complement strand
TTCATTATTGAATGGCTTTTTTTTTGTATAAAAAAAAGCTTCCCTAAGGAAGCTTACCACTATAAAACCATAAAACTAACTGCGTATTTTGATTGATGATTGTTACTTATATGACGACAGCTTATTAAAAATGTTACACCCGTTACGTGTAAAATGAATTTATAATAAAAACTCCGGGATAAAGCCGGAGTTTTTTATTTCATATTGTTTTATTCTCGTTTAAAAGATAAGTCAACCCTGCCGTCTTCATCGTCCATGGTAATGTTCAGCTTTTTATCTTTAATAGATACAGGCATTTCGGTTACCTCCCCATCCGGGCTTTTTACACTTAGTGCCTGCCCGCCATTTTTTTCTATAAGTGTATAAACACCTGTTTCTGTTTCAGTCCCCATTGAAAGCTTAATAGCCGTGCCCTTAAAATTTATATACGATGTTTTTATCGGTTCTAAAGATTGTTTCATGCCTTCCTGTAAGCCGGCTAAACCTTCCGGTCCAATCTGTTCCTGCATTTCGGGTGTAAGCATTACTTTTTCGGTTTCAAGGTTAAATGTTATGCCCTGCGTGGTAAAAGTGGTCATTTTCCAGTTGCCTTCCAGATCTTTCCCGGTAATTTTTTGGGCAAATCCCACTGATGTAAACAATAAAGCTGCTGCGCACAGGTAAAATAGTTTTTTCATAAAGTTGCTTTTTAATTGCTGTTGGCTAATGTATTAAATAAAGCTTTTACTGGTGTGAATTGCATAGCCAAATTTTCAAGGGATTATAAAATAATGAAATTTACAGCAGTTGTACAAAATTACAGTCCTGCCAGTGTATCTTTGTTAAAAATTGCTAAATTAGGGCAAACCAAAAAAATAAAATATTATGGCAACACCAACCCCCCAAAGTCAGCTGCAACTTACAAAAGTGCAGATCTCAGCAGCTATTAACAACTACAATGCTATCTTACAAAACGGCACTTCTATGGTGGATTTATATGACCAGGGCGACTGTTTTAAGTATATAGTACAAAATTACCAGCCAGTTTCAGGCGCAATACATGCCTACCCAGGCATACACGAAGGAAATTTAATCTTTATGATGATCCCTTCGCATTTTGACAGTCCCATGTTTGCGGATGATATAGCCGACTATGTCCAGTCTTGCGAAGTTTTTTCGAATATGAGGGGTGGCGAACTGCCTACGCCTCCGGGTGGTGAAATATCGCCAACATCGGCCCTGCACAGGATCAATTGCTGGATAGATAATTACCAGACCTGGATACCGCAGCGCTGTTGTGAAACTGTAGGCATGTTCCAGGCATTTAAAATTGGTATGGACGATTTTAACCAGCCTGAAGTTTACGTAAACCTTGGCCTGCGCACTATAACCAAACCAACCCAGCGCTATGAGCCGGATCTTATTGTTATAAACGAAGATATAAAAACACAGGTAATGACATTTGATGATTTTGCAAGGCCTGTGCCTCCATTTAGCGCAGCGGCAGCGGCAAATGAATTTTATTTGTTGAGTTTATAATTAATGGAAGTTTCAAAACTGATTAATTTATTAAGTTTTCTATCACCTGTAGCCCTTTTAATTGGAGGGGCTACGGGTATTTTTTATTTTAAGAGAATAGATGTAATATATAAGTTTTTGACCATTTATATATTAATAATGCTATGTGTTGATTTATCTACAAGGTTTTTAAGTATGTATACTAATAACTTCATACTTTTTCCTTTATATTGTATGTTAGAGCTTTTATTTTTTGTGTATTTCTTTACAAATTTCTTTCTGGCGAAACGAAAGAAGCTGTTTATGATACTGGGTGCTCTAGGAGCTGTTTATATATTTGCTGAGCTATTATTGTATTTCATTATAGATGAACTTAATATAAAACAATTTCAGCCTGATGCTAAAGTTGTAGATAATTTTATAATTATTTTAATGTGTTTAGCTTTTTTATTAGAAAAGGTTAATGCTTTTAAACAAATGGATAAGAAACTTTTTCAGTTGAATATTGTCATATTAATCTTCTTTACAGTAACTATACTCGTGTTTCTACCATTTAATTTTTTAGTAAATGAAAACACAGGGCTAAAATTTTATTTTTGGTTAATAAATATTATAAGTCTGGTTCTGTTTTATTCTTATATTACACATTCCATTTGGCAAAATGCAGTGCAGCAAAAAACAGCGCAAACAAAATAATCTACTAATTAAATAAGGTTGTATACTAATAAGTCCTTGTTAACTGCAAGGCTTTTTTATTTTTAATAGGCAGGTGGTTACAAATTGAATAATTTTGCAACCAATACCGTTGTTTTATCTTGTTTGTTGATTGTATGGAGAAGTGGCAGGACCCCCGAGTAATTGCATTTTGGATTGCTATTATTGTTGTACTTATAGTTACTATAATACTATTTGTGGTGCGTATTATGCATGTTGGCTATAAGCGCATGACCGAAGCCAATCTGCGCGAAGCGCAGCTAAAGCTGGAACACCAGCAAAAACTTATGGAAACCAACCTTGTGGCACAGGAACGCGAACGCCAGCGGATAGCGTCTGACCTGCATGACGGGCTTATAGGTAAGCTTACGGTAATTCGTATGAAAAGCCAGATAGGAGCAGAGCAGGATGAAGTGGAAGACCTTTTGCAGGAAAGCATTACCGAAGCACGCCGTATATCGCATGATCTTACCCCACCTTTGCTTGAGTTTTCGCCATTGTCAGAGCTGATAGAAAACCTGCTTGACCCGTGGCGTGAAAAAATGGCGATTGAGTACAAGGCTGATGTACGTACTGAGGATAACCTGCAGCCACAACAAAAACTGCAAATGCTGCGCGTGGTTCAGGAACTGCTTACCAATATAATAAAACATGCGCAGGCTGAGAAAGTTAGTGTACATTTGCGCTGTACTAAAGATAAAATCTGCCTTTGCGTGAACGATAACGGAGTGGGCTTTGATACGGCTCGGCTTAAAAAAGGACTGGGACTGGGCAGTATGGAACTGCGCATGCAGTACCTTAATGCCGTACACAAGGTAAAATCAGCACCGGGTAAGGGTACTACAACAGTAATTGCTGCTAATATTGAATAATATATGGATAAGATAACCATAGCCATAACCGATGACGATGCACTTATAGTAAGCCTTTTGCAGGGGTACCTGCATGGGCGTGACGGACTTGAAGTACTTTTTACGGCAGGCAGTGGTGAAGAGCTACTGGAAAAGCTGGCTGCTGCAGAACAAGTGCCTGAGGTGTTGCTGCTGGATCTTAAAATGGGCGGTATGGATGGTATTGAGACCACTACGCAGCTTAAAGTGCTGTACCCTGATGTTAAGGTTATAGTAATATCATCCCATTACCAGAAAATGTTTATGGGCTTTATGCTGAAAACGGGTGTGTCCGCTTTTTTACCGAAAGGCATATCTCCGGTGGAGCTGGTTTCTATAATAAAAACAGTGTTTAAGCAGGGATATTATTTTAAAGATGACCAGTTTCAGGCGATAAAAGACCAGATACCGGCAAAAGCCCCAAGGCCTGAGCTGGAAGATGAAGCTGTTTTATCTGACAGGGAGACCGATGTGCTGCGCCTTATATGCGAACAGAAAACAGCTAAGGAAATAGGTGAAATACTGTTTATTACCCAACGTACTGCCGAAGGGCATAAAAATAACCTGTTTGCTAAAACAGGAGCTAAAAATATAGCCGGCCTGGTTATTTATGCCATACAGCACAACATTATAAATGTTGACGAACTCCCTATAATTTCCTGATATTTCTCTTAATTGTAATCTGCGTAAAATTACCTGAATTTCAAAAACAGGTAATTTCTACCTGCGCTTATATGTGGTTTATCCTGAAATTTGCTTCAGATAAAACAAGGAAATAGTAGTTAACAAATAGAGTATAGTATAAGAGAGGCTGGGGCAATATGCAAATCGAACTGCGCTTTTTTGCCCCCAATAAAAAAGATACAGCAATTTTTCCAAGGATCACCTTACTGTATATGGCCCGGCCTCTCTTAAATTTTTAAAACCAACCAACCAAAATCAATTACTAGAGAAGGATCTTCGTAAATTTTTATTAGATGTGTAAGAGAAGCGGGAGTAGTAGCCCGCTTCTCTTTTTTTTATTTACATATGGAGGTTATGGCATGTAAAAAATTATGACTATCAATGTGTATATTAAAGCATGCCGGATTGATTACGGTACCGCTAATGGCATTATTCTTAACAGGATATTGTAATGGGTTTTGTAGTACTTCCTAATAGGGGGTTAAACATTGGTTAATAAATGTAAAATATTGATTTACAGTTGCTTTTAGTGCTGTACTTTTGGTATACCAACTTTTAAAATACATAGTCATGAAAAAGCTGATTTTAACCATGGGGGCATTACTTACCATTAGTATTGCTTCGGCGCAGGTAAACCCAACAAGGCAGGGTACAGTAACCCAAACCAATACTACAACAAGGCAGGATACCACTAAAAACAGGACAACCACTACGCAAAGTACTGTACAAAAGAAACGTTCGGTAGATGTAAACGGTAACAGGACTAATACTACAACTACTAATTCTACAACTACCCGTAAAAACAATACACAGGGTAACCGTAACACCGGTACAAGTACAACAGGCAGCGGTACAGGTACTAATAATAACAATAATACCAATACAACCGGGACTACTAATTCCGGAGGTACAAATACTACTAACAGGCCGTGATTTCTAACAGGCATTTACAAAGCCCCTTCATGGTGCTTTTGTTATTTTCACTATTAACGTGTTGTTAAATCACTCAGCACATTGTAGGGCTTTTAGTATTTTTAAGGAACAAACATAAAACCATTTTGTTATGAGAGTGCCTGATATAAAATTGCCAAAGCCTGAGAGAAATATTAGCGACCTTGAACGTATTGTTTCCGTACTTGGAGGTTGTTACCTGCTTTATGATTCGTTAAAGAACAAAAGAAGTATTCCTGAAATAGGGGCAGCGGGCTTTATGCTTTTTCGAGGTATAAGCGGATATTGCCCGGCCAGCCAGGCGGGGGAGAAATTACTTAATCGTAATAAAGAACCACGCAAATCATCAGGCACAAATGTAAATATCCATACAAGGCTTATTGTAAACCGGCCGGTTGATGAGGTGTATAACTTCTGGAGGCACTTGGGCAACCTTCCATTGTTTATGGAGCACCTGGAAAGCGTTACCGTGCTGGGGCCTACCCATTCTGAATGGAAGGCAAAACTACCCGGAGGTATAGGTACCGTGAGCTGGAATGCCGAGATTGTGCGCGAAGAACCACACAGGTATATAGGCTGGCGTTCACTTTCAGGCTCAACAATACAAAATGTAGGTAAGGTGCAGTTTAAAGATGCGGGCGAACTGGGTACGCTGGTGCATATTGTTTTCTCTTATCA
>JBQGDS010000425.1:0-2569 GCA_052039185.1 Flavobacterium sp. | reverse complement strand
AATGCCTGTACTTTAATTAAGATTACCGCAAGACGATGATACAGGTCCTCACGAAAACGGCCTTCGGCTATCTCTTTTTTAAGGTCTTTATTGGTCGCAGCTATAACACGTACATCTACCCTTATATCTTTTTCTGCACCTACGCGTTGTATCATGTTTTCCTGTAGTGCCCTAAGCACTTTGGCCTGTGCAGGCAGACTCATATCTCCGATTTCATCAAGAAAAATTGTGCCTTTATCTGCTGCTTCAAACTTACCTGCACGGTCTTTCACCGCACTGGTAAACGCACCCTTTACATGCCCGAAAAGCTCACTCTCAATAAGTTCAGAAGGTATGGCCGCACAATTCACCTCAATAAAAGGCGCTGCAGAACGCTCGCTTTTTTCATGCAGCCAGTGCGCCACAAGCTCCTTACCTGTTCCGTTAGGCCCTGTAATAAGCACACGCGCATCAGTTGGCGCTACTTTCTCAATTATTTCCTTAATGTGGTTTATGGGTCCGCTCTCGCCTACCATTTCGTAATTTTTGCTGACCTTCTTTTTCAGCATTTTATTTTCTACCACCAGTACTTTACGGTCAAGCGCATTGCGTACCGTATTCAGCAGGCGGTTAAGATCAGGTGGTTTTGATATATAGTCAAAAGCACCCAAGCGCATTGTGGTTATAGCGGTTTCAAGATCACCGTGGCCGGATATCATTACCATAGGTATTTCAGGCTTTAGCTTTTTAACGGCTTCAAGCACTTCAACACCATCCATTTTTGGCATCTTTATATCGCAAAGCACCAGGTCATAATCGTCATTCTTTATCTTTTCAAGTCCCTGTTGTCCGTCTTCGGCCTCTTCTACAACGTAGCTGTCGCTTTCTTCGGCGAGTATTTTTGTAAGTACACGGCGTATTGCAGCCTCGTCTTCTATAATAAGTATTTTTGGCATCTTTTCGATTTTCAGAATTGTTCGATGATTTGATTTTCGACTTTTAAAATTATCGAATTAAAGCCCGGTTGCCAAACAAACTAAATTTCTTTTAACTTTTTGTTTATGCTTTAGGCTTTCGACTAATACTTAAGCCATTTGAATATCTCCTTATATGTAGGCTTTTTACCGTACATCAATATACCTATACGGTAAATTTTTGAAGCGAACCAAACTACTCCGAAGAAAGTACCAAACAGTAATACAATAGATACTATTAATTGCCACAGCGGGACTCCAAACGGAATACGCATAAGCATTACAATAGGCGATGTAAGCGGTATCATAGAAAATATTGTAGCAACAGTGCCATGCGGGTCTTCAATAACTGTGAAGAAACCCACATACACTCCAAGCATAAGCGGAAGTATAATTGGCATTAAGAACTGCTGTGAATCGGTTTCATTATCAACTGCTGCACCAATGGCCGCATAAAACGAACTGTACAGGAAATAACCTCCAATAAAATAAATAATGAAGGATATAAATATAGTAGCAAGCGGTAATTTCCATATTTCGCTAAGGTAAAGCTGCGCTCCTTCCATAGCCTGCTGGGAAGCCCCGGCAGCAGCCGGTTGTGCTGCTGCACCCACCTGCACATCAAAAAGGCTGCTTAAAACAAATATAAGCCCCATACCTAATATTGCCCATATAATGAACTGTAATAAACCAGCTAATGATGTGCCTATTATTTTTCCCATCATAAGCTTAAATGGTTTAACCGATGATATAATGATCTCGATAATGCGGTTTGTCTTTTCCTCGATCACGCTGCGCATTACCATGTTGCCGTAGATAATAACGAACATCATGATAAAATAACCTGATATACCGCCAATAGCCATTTTTATTATACTTGCTTCCTTAAAGGTTTCTTCACCCGAAAACTTGCTGAGATGCACTTTTGAGTCGGTTTGCGCCTTGTCAATCTTATCATAATCAAAACCAAGCGCTGCAAGGTTATGTTTGGTAACTTTATCGTTTATCTTATCTTCGATAGTACCTACAAACTCCAGTCCGGGTGATTCGTTAGATATGTACTGTACCTTACTTGCAAGTTGCGGCAGGCTGTCTACTTTTGGTACATATATAAGTCCTTCATATTCTTCCGAAGCAGTTTTCTTTGCAGCCTCCAAAGGCATTGCCGAAAGGTCTACATACTTGGTTTCTTTATCATCTTTAAGCTCCGGTTTCAGGTAATTTCCCTGATCGTACACCGCCACTTTTACCTGCTCGTTATTATTGAGGCTGGCAAGATAACCTATAAGTAAGCCCATGGCTACAAACAGCAAGGGGCTTAAAAAGGTCATTACAATAAATGACTTATTACGCACCTTGGCATTAAATTCTCTTTTTATAATTAAGGATAAACTCATTATTGCTGGCTTACGGTTTGGATAAAAATATCATTAACACTCGGTATCTTTTCTACAAAATAGGTTACATCGCCATACTGCAGTAGCGTTTGCAGCAATTCACGCGATGTACTTCCGTCGGGCAGGGTAATTTCTAGCTTTAGCTCGTCATCAAGCGTTTTAAAGCCTGCCTGCTTTGTGGTATATTTATTAGCAATCCCTGCAAAAAACTGTTCTACA
>JBQGDS010000424.1:0-6195 GCA_052039185.1 Flavobacterium sp. | reverse complement strand
TTCACTAAGGGTAATGGTACCCCAGCCACCTTTTTTTTCAATCTGGCGATAACGTTCCAAAGCCTTCCGCAGGTTATAATACTGGGCATACATTTCGCCCTCGTCTTTTTGTATCTTTTCAGGATCTTTCATTAAAGTATCCAAATAGGAAACATACGACACCCTTTCACGTGGCAGGTACCAGCCTGTTTGGCGGCTTTCTTTTGTATCAAGCCCTTTATATACTTTATGGGCCCAGTAAAAATACATGGAGCTTACCAGTAGTTCATTTTCAAGATCCGGCTTGCTGCTGTCCTCAAAAAATACACTGTTCAGCTTGTCCTGATAGGGCAGCTTAGCCGGAAGGCCTTCGCTCTCAATACGGCTTACACGGTTGTATAATACTTCGGCAAATTCTATAAGCCCTTTTTTGTCATGCCATATATAATGATAGTTATGCTTTTTATAAAGCTCTTTAACTTCCGGGGCAAACTCTTTAAAATCAGGATGTTTTTCAAAAAAAGCATTTATTCCGGTACTGTCCAGCGGTATGGTATTTTCTTCGGTATGGGTTTGTGCCCCGCTTGGGTCTCCTTTATCTTTTTTACAGGAAATGGTTAGCGCTAAAAATGCTGCAAGCAGCAAGGTTGATATCTTTCTCATGGCGTAAATTTATTTACTTATAAAAATACGTAATAATATGTATTGCCTTACAGCAATGCTGCGAATTTGTATTTTTTTTAGCACAAATACATAGTAACTTTACGATACATAAAATACAACGGATATGAGTGCATTTCAAAACCTGATAAATGGAAACAAGCCGGTATTGGTAGATTTTTTTGCTACATGGTGCGGCCCCTGCCAGATGCTTGCCCCGGTACTTAAAGAAGTGAAAGACGAGCTTGGTGAAAGCATAGCCATCATTAAAATTGATGTCGATAAAAACCATGACCTGATGATGCAACCGCAATTTCAGGTAAGGGGAGTTCCTACACTAATGCTTTTTAAAAACGGAAAAATGTTGTGGCGGCAAAGCGGTGTATTGCCAAAGCATGAAATTGTAAATGCCGTGAAGCAGTTTGCAGGTTAGGGTATAAGATAAAAGAAAATGCCTAAAAAGTGGAGCGTGCTGCCACCCAGCACAAATACGTGCCATATAGCATGGTTAAACGGAATTTTGTTATTGGCATAAAAATAAATGCCAAAGGTGTAGCAAAGGCCGCCACTCAGTATGTACAGTAACGCTTCTGTTGAAAGGCTCTTGCATAGGGGTTTTATAGCTATAAGTATAAGCCACCCCATTAATGCGTAAAGCGATAGGGATAGCTTTTCTGAACGGCGTAGTGGCGAGAACTTAAAGATAAACCCTATAACAGCCATAATCCATATGATGCTGAATATTACCCAGCCCCAAACGCCTTTTAATCCTATAAGTGCAATAGGTGTATAGGTGCCTGCAATAAGTATATAGATACTGAGGTGGTCAATAAGCCGGAAAAGGCGTTTCCATCTTAGCTTACTCATGGCATGGTAGATTGTAGATGCCGAATAAAGCAGCACAAGGCTTACCCCAAAAACAACTGAAACGATAAGATGTATAGCCGACCCGTTTAAGGCAGAATACACAACAAGCAGTACCATAGCCGCTAGCGACAGGGCAGCGCCCGCACCGTGTGTCAGCACATTCCAGAACTCTTCGCGTTTCCTGTTTCTTTTAGGCATAAGTATAAATTTATAGTAAAGGTAAGCAATACGGGAAAAGCTGTGTGTAAAATAAACGATAAATAAGAACAGATAGTGTTACTTTTGATACATATCATGATAGACGATTATGCGTTATAAAACGATTATAAAACCCGGATTTGAAATAAGCGAAGTAAGTTTTGGATGTATGTCATTACAGCCGGGGCAGGATCATTCCGCGCTTATAAAACACGCGCTTGACGGAGGCATTAACCTGTTTGACACAGCCGACCTTTATGACAAAGGTGAAAATGAAATTTTGCTTGGCAAACTGTTAAAGGGTAAACGTAAAGATATTTATATATCAACCAAGGCGGGTAACCGATGGCGGGCAGATGGTTCGGGCTGGGATTGGTGTCCTGAAAAAAAGTATATACTACAGGCAGTAGATGAAAGTCTGCAGCGCCTGCAAACGGATTATATTGACCTATACCTGCTTCATGGCGGTACAATGGAAGACCCAATTGATGAAACCATTGAGGCTTTTGAACGGCTTGTAGAAATGGGCAAAATAAGAGCATACGGAATTTCATCAATACGGCCTGCTGTAATAAGAGAATATGTACAGCGCGCCAATATTTCGGCAGTTATGACGCAGTACAGCCTGCTTGACCGGAGGCCTGAAGAACAAACATTACGTCTTTTGCAGCAGCACAACATTGGTGTTTTGGCAAGAGGCACTGTGGCGGGAGGGTTGCTTGCAGGAAAACCTGTAGCGCCTTATTTGGGAATGGACGAAAATGAAATTACCGGTATCCTTAAAAAAATAAATTTTGCCAAACCGGAAAGCAAAACCATTACCGATACAGCCCTGCGTTATGTGGCTGATAATCCTGCTGTAACATCGGCGGTTGTAGGTATACGTACTGAAAATCAGCTTAACGATGCTTTAAGGGCTTCTGAATCAAAACCGCTTAATACAGAAAAGTATAACCGAATTTCTGTGTCTTGGGAAGCAAACCGATATGAGGCGCACCGCTAATTATTGCCCGGTTGTATTACCGGAAAGGTGATACTGAAAACAGCGCCCTGCCCTTCGACAGATGATGCACTTATGGTGCCATGGTGGTTTTGTACTATTTTTTTACATATAGCAAGGCCAATCCCTGTACCGGAGTAATCCGTTTTACCAAGCAGCCTCTGGAAAATGTTGAATATTTTTTCGGCATATTCCTGACCGAATCCTATACCGTTATCCTTAAATTCAATACGATAAGCTTTGTCATCATGCCCTTCAACCATAGCTTCCGCGGGGCTGAGTTCCCTGGCAGTGATATGTATTTGCGGCGGAATACCCGGGCGCGCATATTTAAGTGAATTGGAAACAAGATTCCCGAAAAGCTGAGACATTTGTAGCGGTATTGCTTCAATAGCAGGTAGGTTAGTATATTCAACCGTAGCATTTTTTTGTTCAATCAGCAGTTCATAATCCGTTATAGTGCCAAGCGCAATTTCGTTAAGGTCTGTTTTTTGGTAAACATCGCTTTTCTTAACCAGTTCAGAATAGGTTAGCACATCGCGGATTAGCGCCTGCATACGTTCGGCAGAAGAGCCTATTTTATTCAGGTAGTTTTCTGATGTTTTATCAAGGTTTTGCTGTATGCGGTTACCCAGCATTTGTGCAAATATACTTATTTTGCGTACGGGTTCCTGCAAGTCATGCGAAGCAATATAGGCAAACTGTGCCAGTTCAGCATTAGATCTTTGCAGATTAGCATTAGCAAGCTGTAGCTCGTTTGTACGTTCTTTTACTACTTCTTCGGTTTTATGCTGTGCCACATTCAGGTCAGTTACATCAGAGGCTGTATTTACCACACCATATACTTTGCCTTCAGCATCAAAAAGAGGTGTAAAATCATAATTGAAATAATACGTTTGCAATTTACCGTCTACAAATAGGTCAACTCTTTCGTTTCGTGTAGTGTAAGCTTTTCCTGTGTCATATACTGCAAGAAGCTTTGGGTATATGTCCTGTGAGGCAAGTTCAGGCAATATTTCAAAATAAGTTTTTCCTACAACATCTTTGCCTTTGTCCCAAACATCAAGAATACTCTGGTTAACCAGTGCTATACGCATTTCTCTCCCTTCATACACCCCAATAGGAAAGGGGGCGCTGTTAATAATAGCCCTTATCTGTTGTTCACTTTCCTGTAATTTTTGAGATGCTACTACCTGTTCGGTAACATCTACGGCAACGGCAATTATTCCTGTAATATTATTTTCAGATTCATAATAAGGCTCAAAGCCAAAGTTAACATATACGGTTTCTATTGTACCGTTCCTGGGAAGTGTTACAGGGACACCCTGCGCCGCATAAGATTCGCCTGTATTATAAACATTATCCAGTAATTGTTCAAATCCCTGGAAGCGTGCTTCGGGCAATCCTTCAAACTGGGGCTTACCTATTATTTCTTCAGCAGTTTTGCCCCATAGTTCAAGTATACGGTCATTAGCTATGTCAACTACATGGTTACTTCCTTTAAATATACACATAGCTACCGGCGCTTTCATAATGGTATTGCGCAGGTTTTGCTCACTTAACTCAATTCTTTCCCGGTCTTCAGCCTGTTGTGTAATATCCTGTAAAGTACCGTTAAATCTGTAAGCTATATTATCTTCGTTAAACCAGGTGCGCCCTTTGGCGAGCACCCAGCGTGCCTGGCCTGTATGCGGATTTACAATCTGGTATTCTTCTTCAAATTTTCCGCCTGACTCATATGTAACAGCATATGCTATTGCATTAATAATACGTTGCCGGTCATTTTCAACAATCACATCGGTAGCGGTAGAAAGTAAAATTTCATCTTCCTGCCGAAGGCCAAACCAGTCTTTAAGCCGTGTATTGCATTTAAACATTTTGTTGGCAGGATTATAATCCCATACACCAAGTTCGGCAGCATCAATAGCAAATTCAAGTTCTTCCTTACTTACGGTAAGCTGCTTTATAAGATTTACCTTTTCGGTAGTTTCATTGCATACTACAAGTACACCTTCGGTTATCCCCTCATCATTATTAACAGGGCTATAGCTAAAAGTCCAGTAAGCATCCTCATAAACCCCATTGCGGTATACAGGCAATGGCAGGTCTTCATACCAAACACTTTCGTTTTTCTCACGTACCTGTTGTATCAGCGGATGTATGGTATCCCAAACTTTGGTCCAGCAATCTTCAGCCTTTTGCCCCAGGGCAGAGGGGTGCTTGCCATCACGGCCTAAAATTTTACGATAACCATCATTGTAAAATTGTACCAGATCTTCGCCCCACCATAAAAACATAGGGAACTGTGATGCCAGTACAAGAGCTATTGTGTTTTTTAGGCTTATGGGCCATTCTTCTACGGGGCCTACGGGTGTAGATGCCCAGTTGAATGCGGCTATGCTCTCAGCCATTTCTCCGCCGGAACGGAGAAAATCGTATTTAGGAGGAATGTTTTTCAAGCAATGGTAATTATTATTTAAAATTATCTAATTTATTTGGAATTGGCAACATAACAGTAAAAGCTTTTTGTGAGTTTAATACAATATTGTGTGCATGTTAATACTTTCATAAATTTGAACTGATTTTTAATTTACTATATGGAAAATGTAGCTGTAATTATAATGCTGTTGTTTGGTGTTGCATTTTTAGGCATTGCCAGTAACCGTTTCAGGTTTCCTTTCCCAATTGCCCTTGTGCTGTGCGGAATTGCTGTAAGCATTGTCCCGGGACTTCCTGTAATAGCATTAAGCCCTAATGTGGTTTTTATTATATTCCTGCCACCATTGCTTTACCATGCTGCATGGAATACCAGCTGGCACGATTTTAAAGGTGCAATAAGGCCAATATCGCTTGCGGCTATCGGGCTCGTATTATTTACTACTGTAGCTGTGGCTATGGTGGCTCATGAGCTTATTGAAGACGTAAGCTGGCCACTGGCTTTCCTTATTGGCGCCATAGTATCTCCGCCTGACGCAGTTGCAGCTACATCGGTTACTAAAGGGTTGGGTTTACAGCCACGGCTTATTACCATACTGGAAGGGGAGAGCCTTGTTAATGATGCAAGCGGACTTGTCGCTTATAAATATGCGCTTACTGCTGTAACAGCAGGTAACTTTGTGTTATGGGAAGCCGGGCTTAATTTTATGATAGTTGCCACTGCAGGTGTTGCTGTAGGGCTTGGGTTGGGTTTTATAATGTATCAGGTGCATAAGCGTTTTGTTTGCGACCCCATTATTGAGGTTACACTTACTTTTCTTACACCGTTTGCAGCTTACCTTTTGGCAGAGCATTTTCATTTTTCGGGTGTACTGGCAGTAGTAACTACAGGTTTGTACCTGTCATTCCGCTCAGGAGAAATACTCACGCACCAAAGCCGTATTATGGCAACAACAGTTTGGGATGTAGTGGTATATATACTGAATGGACTAATATTTATACTCATAGGACTACAGCTACGCGGAATTATGGAAGGCATATCCACATATTCGGCA
>JBQGDS010000423.1:0-4547 GCA_052039185.1 Flavobacterium sp. | reverse complement strand
CGCTCAATGTGTGGCATCATTACCAGGTGGCGGCCATCATTACTTGCCATCATGGCAATGTCAAAATGTGAGCCGTTCGGGTTGGCCGGGTAGCCGTTATAAGCATATTTGGCTACAACATCATAACGCTCTTCACTGTACGGCAGGTCAAAACGGCCTTCACCGTGCGATATCCATACACCTAGCGTACTTCCTGCAAGCGTGTTCAGCATTACAGAATTATTTTCCTGTACAGTTACGCTGGTAAATCCACTTTCGTGCTTGCCGCTTTGGTTGTGCAGCATGCGCGGTTTTTGTTCATGGTCAGGATTTATTAACCCAAGCTCAATAAAAAGCTGGCAGCCATTACATATCCCGACTGACAACGTATCTTCACGCTTAAAGAAGTTTTCAAGCGCCGTCTTCGCTTTCTCGTTATAAAGGAATGCACCCGCCCAGCCTTTAGCTGAACCTAATACATCGCTATTGGAAAAACCACCTACAGCGCCAATAAACTGAATATCTTCCAATGTCTCTCGTCCTGAAATAAGGTCGGTCATGTGTACGTCTTTTACATCAAAACCGGCAAGATACATGGCGTTTGCCATTTCACGTTCTGAGTTACTTCCTTTCTCGCGGATGATTGCTGCCTTAGGCCTCGGTTTTGGAGGATCTATAATAGTTTTCTTTCCGTCAAAATGTGTAGGGAAGGTGTATTGCAGTGGCTGACTCTTGTAATTCACATAACGTTCTTTGGCTTTTTGCTCACCGCTTTGCTTTTTATCCAGCAGGTATGATGTTTTAAACCATGTATCACGCGTTTTTTCAATGTCAAATTCAAGGTTGGTACTGCCGTTTTTCACTGTTACAGTATTGCCCTCTTTTGGTTGGCCGATTAAGGTAAATGGTATTTTGTTTTTTTCAAGTTCAGCTTCAATTGCTGCATCTGCCTGTATTACTATTGCAATATTTTCAGCAAACAGTGCCTTAACCGTATCAATCTCATTTAAGCCTGAAAGGTCATAGTCTGCGCCAAGGTTTACCTCAGCAAAACTCATTTCCAGTAGTGTTGTAATAAGTCCGCCACTGCCTATGTCATGGCCTGCAGCAATCTTTCCTGCTTTTATTAAGCTTTGTATTGTATTAAAAGCGTTCTTGAAATTGGCTGCATCTTTAATGCTTGGCACTTCATTACCTACTTTGTTAAGTATTTGTGCAAATGAAGAACCTCCAAGTTTATAATCATCTCCCGAAAGATTGATGTGATAGATGTTGCCGCCATTTCTTTTCAGTACAGGTTCAACCACTTTAGTAATATCAGTACAGTTACCCGCTGCCGAAATTATTACTGTACCAGGGGCAATCACATCGCCATCAGGATATTTTTGCTTCATACTAAGCGAATCCTTACCCGTTGGGATGTTAATGCCCAGTTCAATAGCAAAATCACTGCAGCCTTGTACGGCTTCATATAACCTTGCATCTTCACCTTCATTTTTACACGCCCACATCCAGTTAGCCGAAAGCGATATACCTTTAATACCGTCTTTAATTGGTGCCCAGATAATGTTGCTTAACGCTTCGGCAATAGCAGTGCGGCTTCCTGCAACAGGATCTATAAGTGCAGCAACAGGGGAGTGGCCTATAGTTGTTGCCACGCCTTCCTTACCATTATAATCCAGTGCCATAACGCCTACATTGTTAAGTGGCAGTTGAAGTGGCCCAGCACATTGCTGCTTGGCAACTTTACCACCCACACATCGGTCAACTTTATTGGTAAGCCAGTCTTTACAGGCTACAGCTTCGAGCTTAAGCACCTGGTCAAGGTATTCGTGTATTTTATCCTGAGAATAGTCTAGGCCTGAATAATTGACATCAACCGCTGTATCGGCCAGTATTGTTTGTGGCGATGAGCCGAACATGTCTTGCAGTGCAAAATCCATAGGTTTAGCTCCGGTTGCAGCACTTTCAAAAGTAAAACGGTGGTCGCCGGTTACATCGCCCACAGCATACATCGGCGAGCGCTCCCGATCGGCAATGCGTTGCAGGGTATCAAGGTCTTTTTCACCAATTACAAGCCCCATGCGTTCCTGGCTTTCGTTGCCAATTATTTCTTTTGCCGAAAGGGTAGGGTCACCCACAGGCAATTTATCTAAATCTATTTTACCGCCTGTTTCTTCCACCAGTTCGCTCAGGCAGTTCAGGTGCCCGCCTGCGCCGTGATCGTGTATAGAAACAATTGGGTTGTTATCACTTTCAACTAAACCGCGAACGGCATTGGCAGCACGTTTTTGCATTTCAGGGTTAGAACGTTGTATAGCGTTAAGCTCAATACCGCTACTGAAAGCCCCTGTATCAGCACTTGAAACTGCAGCGCCACCCATACCTATGCGGTAATTTTCACCACCAAGTATTACTACTTTATCGCCTACCGATGGTTTTTGCTTTTTACTCTGGTTTTCTTTTCCATAACCTATACCGCCTGCCATCATGATCACTTTATCAAAACCAAGTTTTCGGGCATCTTCTTCGTGCTCAAATGTCAGTACCGAACCCGTAATAAGCGGCTGCCCAAATTTATTACCAAAGTCTGATGCGCCATTACTTGCTTTTATCAGTATATCCATTGGCGTCTGGTAAAGCCACTTGCGCTCGTCCATACCATTTTCCCATGGGCGGTTTTCTTCAAGCCTTGAGTACGAGGTCATATAAACCGCTGTACCCGCAAGAGGCAATGAACCCTGCCCACCGGCAAGCCTGTCTCTGATTTCGCCGCCACTACCCGTCGCCGCACCGTTAAACGGCTCAACTGTGGTAGGGAAGTTGTGTGTCTCTGCTTTTATAGATATAACCGAATCAAAATCCTTTACTTCATAAAAATCAGGCTTATCAGCAGTTTTAGGAGCAAACTGCTGAACACGTGGACCTTTGATAAAAGCCACATTATCTTTATAGGCCGAAACGATATCGTTAGGATTTTCAGCCGATGTTTTTTTAATTAACTTAAATAGTGATGATGGTTTTTCTTCACCATCAATAACAAATGTGCCGTTGAATATCTTGTGGCGGCAATGTTCGCTGTTTACCTGGCTAAAGCCGAAAACTTCACTGTCCGTTAATTTTCTGCCTAATTTAGTACTAAGGTTTTCCAGATACTCTACCTCATCAGCACTTAGCGCCAATCCTTCTTTGTCATTATAGGCAGCAATATCTGTTATTTCAAGGATAGGCTCGGGAGTTACGTTTATGGTATAAATATCTTGATTCAGGCCATTGTATTTTTGTAACAGCATTGGGTCAAAACCGATATGGCTTTCATCTACTTTTTCAAACTCCTCTATACGGATAATACCTGATATACCCATATTCTGAGTAATCTCTACAGCATTAGTGCTCCAGGGGGTTATCATAGTGGCGCGAGGGCCAACAAAAAAATCCGCAAGGGCGGATTTTTCTATTTTATGTGCGTTGCCAAAAAGCCAGTTTAATTTTGAAGTGTCTTCAGCCGAAAGTGTACCCTGCGACTGTACCGCATAAACCGTATTGGTCTGGTTTGCGAAGAAATGAATCATTGTGTAGTTGTGTTGTAGTTGAAAGGCGTAAAATTAAGTGATTTATTTGATTTTTGAAAACGCATTGAATGTTAGACTGAATAATTTGCCAGATAATAAATAAAATTTTTTATAAGAAAAAAATCCTACATTTGTTTCGGCTTAAACCAATAACTTAAATAATTTGAAAAGAATCACTTTGTTTTTATTACTTATTGCATCTGCAGTAACATTTGCACAAACAAAAACGGCAACACTTAAAGGAACTATTAAATTTGAGAAAAAACGTTATGAAGGTGCTACACCTGATGCAGGAGCAACTATTTTAATACATAAGTCTAATGCTGTGAGCGAATCGCCACAGGATACTCTGGGCAATTATAAAGCTGTTACAATGCTTAGGTATTTAGTAAACACACTTAAAAAAGATGAATATGTAACACAGCTTGAGAAACATAATGCTGAAACTGAAGAAAAGTATAATGTTTTTAAAACCAAGACATTTAGATATTTCTACAAGATAAAAAAGAATCCGGAAACCATAAAAGCAACTGCTGATGCTTCAGGGAATTATAGCGTTCAGCTAACCCCGGGGCGTTACGAGGTTCTGTTCATATCTGCTAACCTACAGGCTGAAAACCTCCTTGAATCTAAAGGACTGATTGATACTTATTTTATAGAAGTAAAAGCTGGACAGGTAAAAGTTCAGGATAACAAGTTTACCAGTTCTTATCAGTAAAACAAAAAATCCGGCACGTGGCCGGATTTTAAATTTATAGAAATTACTTTTTTGTCATTACAATTTCCATCATCTTAAATTCTTTTCCTTTGCCCGAACAGAACATTTCCATTTTTCGTGTCTTAGCATCGGTAATTGTATAAACTTCACGGCATTTCATAGGTTTTCCGTTTATAGGATCTACCATCTCGCCATTCATTTCAATAGTTTTGCCATCGGCATTCATTTTGCCTTTCATAACCATCATGCCTGTTCCCATGTTATCAACCCATGTAGAA
>JBQGDS010000422.1:0-4828 GCA_052039185.1 Flavobacterium sp. | reverse complement strand
TCCTTAACCTGGTGGAAAAGGCTCATGATACCGTAAATACCTATACGGTTTCCTATGAATGCAGGGGTATCTTTTGCCACTACCGATGTTTTGCCTAAAAACTTCTCGCCGTATCCGTTTAGGAACTCCAATACTTCAGTTGAAGTTTTAGGTCCCGGTATAATTTCGAAAAGTTTAAGATAACGTGGCGGATTAAAGAAGTGTGTACCACAGAAATGCTTTTGGAAGTCTTCACTTCGGCCTTCGCTCATAAAGTGAATTGGTATACCTGATGTGTTTGAAGTTATCAGCGTACCCGGTTTACGATATTTTTCAATCTGTTCAAAAACCTTTTGCTTAATATCAAGCCTTTCTACAACCACTTCAATTATCCAGTCAACATCGGCAATTTTTGCCATGTCGTCCTCAGTATTGCCGGTTTTAATCCTGTCGGCAAACTTTTGGTGGTATATAGGCGATGGTTTTGATTTTAGGGCGTTTGCCAGGTGGTCATTCACCACTCGGTTACGAACAGCTTTATCCTGAAGTGTAAGCCCTTTTTTCTGTTCAGCTTCGGTAAGCTCACGCGGAACAATATCCAGCAGGAGCACCTCCACACCAATATTGGCGAAATGGCAGGCAATAGCCGAACCCATAATGCCGGAGCCTACTACGGCTGCCTTTTTAATAGTGCGCTTCATTTATATTTCTTTATTTGTTTGTATCGTTGTTGTCTGTAAAAATCATCTTTTCGGAAATAAGCTCATTTATAGTTTCGGCTACCTCAATAAAATGATCCATTTTTTCCTGGGTAAGCCGTTGCTTAACCACTTCATTAAATTTTAAAACTGTATCACGTGACAGTTCCCTTTTCTCGCGCCCCAGCTTTGTAAGGTGTATAATCACACCTCGGCCGTCAACCGGGTTTTTCTTGCGTACTATAAGCCCTTTTTCCTCCATCGATTTTAATGTACGGGTAAGGCTTGTAGGTTCCATTCCCATCTGCGGGCCAAGCGCCGTACTCGAAATCCCGTTCTCCTTATCTATCGAAAGCAGTGCGAAACCTATTGACATTGTAGCACCATATTTACTGGCTTCTTCATTGTACATTCGTGCTACTGCCTGCCAGGTGGCTCTTAGTATATAGTCTATTGTTTTCTCTTTCATACAGGTATGTTTATCAAAGATAATAAAAATATATTATGCATGCATAATAAATTAAAAATTTTTCTGTTAATAAAAAACTCCCCGAAGGGAGTTAATAGTAAATATAACAAAAAATCGTAAGATTTTATAGTACAAAATGTTGTGATATTGTTACTCTCTCGGCATTTTCTCAGTATCCATATACAGAATGTTCCATCGATGCCCGTCAGGGTCGGCAAATCCACAGCCATACATGTAGCCCTGGCTTTGGGCTGGGGTAGAGAAAACCGTTCCACCGGCATCAGATACAGCCTGTGCCAGTGCATCAACTTCCTCACGGCTTTCTGCATCTATCGATATAAGCATTTCGGTATTAATGCGGGTATCAGCTATTTCGGTTTGCACGATACTCCTGAAAACCTGCTCCAGGAACATCATGATAACAAAATTATTATCGCCAAACATAAAGCCGACAGACGCCTCACTATTACCGTGAGGCGTCTGTGTAAAACCTAATGCTTTATAAAATGCAGTACTCCTGCCAATATCTTTTACAGGGAGGTTGATCCAGATTTGTTTAACCATTGTTTATTTAAAATGATGATACCAATTACCTGATGATTCTCTATCTACTGTTTCTTGTGATTCAAATCCAATATGTACAAATTGCCTTGATTCCTCAGGATACTCGTGCTTAACGAGTAGTTCCCTTAGTTTTAAATTTAACTCTAAATTGTTTTCAAGTCTATTTTTTACCGTGTCAGTTTTTATACATATCCAATAAACTAAATGTTTTGGATCAATATAATATACACCATACCACAAAATGTCAAATTTTTCAGTGCAGTAATGAGAAGCAGTATTTTCAATATCATCTTTTATTCTAATAATTTTAGATTTTATTTCCTGCTTATCATATATATAAGTCATAATGTTATGATCTATAAATCTTATCGTATAAGTCCTGATATTTTTCCTTTATCTGTTTACGCTTCAGTTTCAGGGTAGGGGTCATTTCACCGCCATCTACACTCCAGGCTTCAGGCGTAATTTCAAAACGTTTAATCTGCTCATAGTGGCCAAACTTCTTGTTAATACTTTCTACTTCTTCTTTAATACGGTCATTAACTTCCTTGCTGTTAGCAATTTCTTCGTTGCTGCCCAGATTAAGGCCTTTGCGTTGCGCCCATTGCTTTACAAATTCAAAGTCAGGCTGTATAAAGGCAGCCGGCATTTTCTCGTCAGCGCCTATTACCATTATCTGTTCAATAAAGCGCGACTGCTTCATTGCGTTTTCAATAAGCTGAGGTGCAATATACTTACCGCCCGATGTTTTAAACATTTCCTTTTTACGGTCGGTAATTTTCAGGAAGCCTTCATTATCAATCACACCGATATCACCCGTGTGGAAGAAACCATCTTTAATCACCTCATCGGTTTTTTCCTGGTCGTTAAGGTAGCCCATCATTACGTTAGGGCCTTTAACAAGGATCTCTCCATCTTCAGCAATTTTTACCTCAACACCTTTCAGTGGTTTACCTACAGTGCCAATCTTGAAACCGCGATTGCGTTGGTCGTTCACGGCAATTACCGGAGAAGTTTCGGTAAGCCCGTAACCTTCCATAACCGGAATTTCTGCTGCAGCAAACACTCTCGCCAGTCTTGGCTGTATAGCAGCACTACCCGAAACCATAAGCCCAAGATTACCGCCAAGGCCTGCTTTCCACTTACTGAAAATCAGCTTGCGTGCCAGCCATAGCTTAAACCCATACCAGGGGCCGTTAGCGCCGTAAGGTTCATATTCAAGGCCAACATCAACAGCCCAGAAGAACAGTTTCTTTTTAATGCCTGTAAGGTCAGATCCTTTGGCTATAATTTTGTCATATACTTTTTCCAAAAGCCTTGGTACTGCAGTAATTACATGGGGCTGTACTTCTTTAATATTATCGCTTACCTTTTCAATTGATTCTGCAAAATAAATTGAAACGCCACAGTACTGGTAGATGTACAAAATCATACGCTCGTAAATATGGCATACGGGAAGGAAGCTTAATGCTTTGTTCTTTCCTGACTCAAACGGAACGCGATCCGCACTCATAAGTACGTCCGACACAATATTTTTGTGCGACAACATTACACCTTTAGGCCTGCCTGTAGTACCGGAAGTATAAATAACTGTTGCAAGATCATTCTCAGCAATGCCGTCTTTTATGCGATCTACATCTTCCTGGTTGCTCTCATCACGGCCCAGGTCAAGTATTTCTTCCCAGTTTTTGCAACCATGTATTTTATCAAAAGAATACACATCTTTCAGGTGCTGTACATTATGTTTTATAGTGTTGATTTTTTCCAGAAGTTCATTATCCGATACAATACAATAAATAGCCCCCGAATGGTTCAGGATATATTCAATATCTTCTTCGGCAATGGTTGGATAAATAGGTACATTTTGTGCACCGGTTTGCAGGATGCCTATATCGCTAATGTTCCATTCAGTCCTGTTGCTGGAAGAGATAACGGCAATTTTGTCATTTTTCTTAACGCCCAGGCGCAAAAGCCCGCGTGAAAATGCATTGGCTTTTTCCAGGTATTCTTTAGTTGAAGTTTTTACCCACTTATCGCCATATTTGGTAACAAGCGCATCTTCAAGCTTGTATTTTTCATGTTCGTAGTACGGAAAATCAAATAACCTTGTTACGTTAGTCATATATTATCAGAATTTACTTTCTGCAAATTAAGAAAATATATTAAAAAAAGCAATTTTTTCAGGAATTGCCAAAATATTAAGGATAAGTAATAAACTACCTGAAAAGTGAAAATACCAAAAACAATATGATTATGCCAATTACTACCACACTGCGTAGTGTTATAATGCGGCTGTGCAATGTATTATCCCGCTGCCATAATCGCCGCCTGCTGCTTTTTATAAAAAGCAAGAGGATTATTAAGGCAACAATGCTAAGGATTAGAGCTAATTTTAGGAGCATTATTTAATAATAACGCCTCTTGATGGAGGCGTGTCTAAGTTTTAATTACGGTTTTTTAAATCGCTGATTGTATGTTTCTGTTACGCCAGGTTTTATATCAATGTAATAATTATTGATCTGTCCGTTAATTTCCATGATCGATTCAACATCAGGACTTCCTTTAGACCTGAAAATTACTTCGTAACGGCCCGGTTTAAGATTTGCAGAATAGTTGCCATTAGCATCCGCTTTAAGCACAATGCTTTTAGGGTTTTTCATAATCCTGAAGAAATATGATACGGTAGCCCTGTCAATTACATCAAACTTTTCAGAGGTTTCAGCATTTGCCTGTTTAAGTTGCTGCATATATTGATCATCCTTTGTTAGTCCGTAAATTTTCTTTAAAAGCTTAACAGTTATAAAACGGCCAATAGTATCCTTTGGCGATTGCATTGCCACATCAGACCTGTGTACAATAATTTCAGCATCAGCATCAGGCATCATGCCTGCTTTGGTTTCATAGGTTACAATACCGGTTAATTTGCCATTTGCAACAGGTGCTTTGGCTGTAGCCTTCTTCTGAGCGCATACAATAGTAGAAGAGGCTATTAGGAAAATAAGAATAAAGTTTTTCATAAAATGTTTTTGGTTTTTGCCAAATATAATAGAAAATCCAAAAAAAGAAAAATTTCTTATTAATGTCTGAAAAAAAAACGCTCTCATCTCTGAAAGCGTTT
>JBQGDS010000421.1:0-2335 GCA_052039185.1 Flavobacterium sp. | reverse complement strand
GAAGATTGCCAACAAGCGTATTTTTCCTGCTATCGACCTCACATCTTCAAGTACTAGGAGGGATGATCTTCTTCTTGATGAGAAAACAATACAGCGCATGTGGATCATGAGGAAATACCTTGCCGATATGAATCCTGTGGAAGCAATGGATTTTATAAATGACCGATTCAAGAAAACAAGGAATAATGAAGATTTCCTTCTTTCAATGAATAACGATTAAATACAAAAGAGCCCGGTATACCGGGCTCTTTTATTATATTATGGTTTTATATTATTGATCCGTTTCTTTTATGATATGAAAAGTTGCTTTAAATCCGGTTGCAAGATTCCATTCATTCCCAGTTATTTTATCCCGCTTATCGTCATATATCTGAAAAGCGGCTGTATTGGGCCCTGATGTTCCCTGATTAAGGGCTTCAATCTCTATATTGTTAAATCCCGGTGACAAAGTAATCATTATAGTTTGAGAATCGTATGTTAGTGTAGTATCAGAAATTATTACCTTACCATTTACACTGATTTTTATCCTGTCGCCGTCTTCAGCTCCAAAGTCACGGCACATTAAGTTTATATATGCTGATTTAGTTGTGAATTCACCAAATGACCGGTCACCCTTAAATGCTTCGTTCGATTCACCACGCTCTCGTATTGTTGTCCTGTCTAAATATTCACTTCCGCCTGTAACAAATTTATTTTGCTGTTGTACTACTGTTGCCGGCTTTTTTTCTCCACCTACCTGTAAATCACTTTTAAACTCTTTTTTAAAAGGGTCAATTGTAAAAGGGCTTTTATAGTTTGAAGGTGCAGGGGATGGCTTTGGGGCAGCTGTAGGATTGGTTGCCCTGGGTATAGATATGCCTCCAGTGCGACCACGATCGGGCTGGGCAAAAGCGCTGTTAGCAAAACATACGATAAATAATGTAGCGAATAAAAATTGTTTCATAATAGGAAAGCCTGCAATACTGTTAAAACTAATCTTTATACTTACAAATATAAAGCCACTTTTCTAATTTGTAGAAGATTAAGTGTTACTTATTTCGTCCTGTACGGCTGTGCTCGGCATTCCAGTCATTTTTGCTGTCCTTTTTATCGCGTTCATCCTGCCTTGTAATTTCACCTGAGTCAGAATACCGGGCGCTATTGTCTACTTTATCATCGGCAGTGGTTCTTCCCTTTTTATTGTTCGATTCCATGGCTTATTGTTTTAAGCTAAAAGTAGCTATAAATTAAAGTGGAAGCAATCAGTATAACAATTCTTCAACATTTTTACCGATGTTTTCGGCTATGCGTTCTGTTGGCAGGTCATTAGCGTCGGTACCAAACGGGTCTTCAATTTCTTCAGCAATAAGTTCAAGGCTTGCCAGTACATAAAATATAAAAACCACTACAGGAATAACATAATATCCCAACTGAAATACATATCCGAAAGGCAGTGTAAGTACATAAGCAAAAATAAATTTCTTTATAAATGCGCTATAGGAGTAAGGTATAGGTGTATTTTTAATGCGTTCGCACGCGCCACAAATATCTGTAAATGATTGTAATTCTGCATTTAGCACAATAAGCTGGTCTCCCGAAATTTTACCGTCAGTGTAAAATTCATTCAGTTTATCAATAATATTTTTGGCTATCTGGTTCGGTTTATGTGCATAATGGCTTTGTGACAGTGTAAAATCATCGAATAGTTCATGGCTTATATCCTTATTTTTAAGATGCTGACTAAGCACCTGAGCGTAAGCGGGAATAAGCCTGCGCATTATGGCTTTGTCTTCGCTGTGTTTAAGAAATACAGCCAGTTTGATTGAAAGGTTTCGGCTGTTATTTACTAAAGAACCCCACATTTTTCGGCCTTCCCACCAGCGGTCATAAGCAGTATTTGTACGGAAAACCAGCAGTAATGATATTACAAACCCGAGCATATTATGCATAAGGGTAATGTTTTTTACAAAACTTTCCTGAGATAATTTTAGATATTCCATTTCAAGGTATGCTATCCCCGCAGAATATGCGCCAAGCCCTATCATTATAGGCCACAGCTTATTAAAGGTGTCTCCGTGATTAATACCGAAGATAAAAGAGATCCACTCTTTTGGGTTATATGATATCATATGATTTTACCAATATGTACATCAAATATAGTACAAAGTAGTATTGCAGGAAACAAGAGAGCTAAAAAACAGTATAAACAAAAATCTCCCTTAAGGGAGATTTTCAAGCTTATGATTCTTTAATAAAACTGGCTAAATTCACAACAATATAGGCCAGTGTAGCAATCACTGATTTTAGATTTTTCATTGTAGGGTTATTAGGGGGCAACTAAAGTAAAGTTTTTTCG
>JBQGDS010000420.1:0-8732 GCA_052039185.1 Flavobacterium sp. | reverse complement strand
AAAAATTTCTTATGTTTAAAAAACCCGCTTTTTACGGGGTTGCAAATGTAGGAATTATAATTTACAAAACAAATCTTAAATCATTAATTTTCAAATGGATTGTACACCGCAGCGCCTCTGTATATTTTTTAGGCAATTTTTGCGTTATTTGTACCTGATATAAAACCGTGTTGAAAAAATATTTCCTTATACTCATTATTTTACTGCCTGCCTTCGCTATGAAAGCGCAAAACCTGCATTTAAAAATTGAGGGCAAAAATACAGAGGAAACAAAAGTTATTGACTCAGTTTCCTATAAAAAAATACATGATAACGGAAAATCAATAACCGAGGAAGCCGCCCTGATGTCTAACGCGCTGACAAAAGCAGGATATCTTGAAAACGAAATGGCAGCAGGAATGAAGATTAATGACACGCTTTTTCTTTACACTTTTTCGGTAGGCAAAAAAACAAATGCGGTACGCGTGTACACCGGCAAGCTTTCGGCAGATGAGAAACTGCTGCTTGGGATTGACAAAGACACCCTGATACTACACCTGCCCGACGTGGAAAGCTTTATGAAAAACAATATTGCACTGCTGGAACGCAAAGGTTATTCACTCAGCTCTATGCAGCTGGTAAACTACAGTAAAAGAAAAAACAACTTATATGCCGACCTGAAACTCAAGACCGAAAAGAAACGAACCCTTGATGATATTGTACTGGAAGGCTACCCTAAGTTTCCTGAAGGTATACGCCGTAATATTGTAAGGCAGTACAAGGGTAAAACCTTTAACCAGGAAACACTTGAGCGGGTAAATAAAGATTTTAACGCCCTGCGTTTTGTAAGCCAGATACGCTACCCCGAGATACTATTTAAAAAAGACACTACCAAAGTATACGTGTATTTACAAAAGGCAAAACCAAACACGTTTGACGGTTTTATAGGCTTTAATAATGATGAAAGCAGTAATCTGGTATTTACGGGTTACCTGGACCTGATGCTAAATAACGTACTGAATACAGGGGAAAAATTTAACCTGTTTTGGAAAAGCGACGGCAATAAGCAGACAACATTTAATGTATCATTAGAACTGCCGTATATTTTCCGCAGCCCTATAGGGGTTAAAGGAGCGTTACGTATTTTTAAACAGGACAGTACTTTCCAGAATACGGTCACTGACATAAATATAGGATACTATTTTAGTTATAACTCAAAATTGTTTTTAGGGCGGCAGGCTACACAATCGGTAGATATACAAAGCGCCAATACCAGTACCCTTAGCGACTACTCTAATTCATTCTGGACCTCAACGTATGAGTACACCAATTTTAATGTGGATGATTTTCTTTTCCCAGAAAAAACAGTACTCTTCATAAAAGGTGGTTTTGGTAAACGGAACTCAAAATCCGGAGACAGCAACCAATATTTCGGGCAAATAAATGCCATGCACAACCTGTACCTTAATAAGCGGAATGTTGTCAATATAAAGAACCAGACCTTTTACCTGAACAGTAGTAACTATATAATTAATGAATTGTACCGTTTTGGCGGAATAAATTCAATACGGGGCTTTAATGAGAACAGTCTGCAGGCAAGCCTGTATTCTGCACTTATGGTAGAATACCGATATGTGCTTTCGCCCGGTATGTATGTGCACTCAATTACTGACTACGGCTATTTCCAGGATCAGACCTCTAACCTGAAAGACAACCTGCTTGGACTTGGTTTTGGTTTCGGACTGCTTACCAAAACGGGACTGTTCAATATTATATACGCTAACGGATCAACCAAAGATCAGTCTATAAAGCTATCCAACTCTATAGTACACGTTAGCTTCAGGACTAATTTCTGAGTTTAATTTATACTCATAACTAAATACAAATTTTCTAAAATTTCTATTCTATCTTTGCCTCATGGAAAAAGAACACCAGATATTCGGGATACGTGCCATAATTGAGGCCATAAATGCAGGTAAGGAAATTGATAAAGTTTTTGTTCAGAAAGATGCACAGGGCGACCTGATGCGTGACCTGATGAAAGCGATGAAAAGTAAAAACATCAATTTCAGCTATGTACCGGTAGAAAAGCTGAACCGCCTGACACCAAATAACCACCAGGGTGCGGTGGCAACCATTGCCCCAATATCTTTCCATGACCTTGAAACGCTTGTAGAAACAGTTCTGGAAAGCGGTAAGACCCCGCTATTCCTGATATTAGATCAATTAAGCGATGCGCGAAACTTTGGCGCTATAATACGCACGGCTGAATGTACGGGTGTAGATGGCATTATTGTGCAAAAGCAGGGGTCGGCACCAGTAAACGGCGATACGGTAAAAACATCGGCCGGCGCTGTATTTAATGTACCTATCTGTAAAGTAGAACATATTAAAGATGCTATTTTCCATTTACAGGGATCGGGTATTAAAACTGTAGCTGCTACGGAAAAGACCGAAAATACTATTTACGACATAACTCTTAATGAGCCTGTAGCTATCATCATGGGATCGGAAGACAGGGGAATTAACCCATCTGTACTTAAAATAGTAGATGAAAAAGCAAAGCTGCCTATGTTCGGCACTATATCATCATTAAATGTATCAGTTGCCTGCGGTGCTTTTCTATACGAAACAGTAAGGCAAAGAGGATAATTATATTCGATTGTTCGATTGTTCGATTGTTCGATTGTTCGATTAAACAAAATAATTAATTTTCTTCCTTACGGTAGATATAAACAATTTGCCGATATGGCTGTTGTGGTGGTGGTGAAAGTATTTCGGCATCAATCACTTCAATATCTTCCGGTTTAGGCGGGTTTACAAAATTACCGTTTTCATCAAAACGCTTCATGAAAGGGTCGGCTTTAGGATCAAAGTCGGGATGCTCCCATGCATACGTAATTTGTTTTTGGTATTCGGGTGTTTTAAATACCATCGTAAAGAACAAGCCTGTCAAAAACCCTGCTAAATGTCCTTCCCATGATATACCTTCATCAGCGCCGGGAAACACATACCATATCATACCACCATACAGCATTACTATGAGCAGCGATAGTGCTACCAACCTGTAATAGCCCGTTTGTATACCTTTAAAAAAAATGAAACTTACCAGTACATATAGCAATCCGCTGGCCCCTATATGGTACGACTGCCTTGCAATGAGCCACGTAATAAGCCCTGAAACCACTACACCATAAACAATTATCTGCAATGCCTGCTTACGGTAAAAATACCGCATAGCAGCAATAAGAAGAAACAAAGGTATACTGTTGTTATATAAATGCTCAAGGCTGCCATGAAGGAAAGGGCTAAACACAACACCCCTGAGCCCTGAAAGGGTGCGCGGGTAAATGCCATATTGAGTAAGGTCTTCAAATTTTACCTCTACCCAGAAAACACCCCATATCAGCAAAATAGCCAAAAGCGGCCATGCTATTACCGATGGGGAAAATTTAAATTGATTATCGTCCGGCATGTTATTTTTTGTTAAGGTATTTGTATGCCCTCAATAATTTATCCAAATTTAATTTAATGAAATTTTGTCATTAATCAGTAATTTTACCGCTATGGAAGCACCTTTGGCAGAACGCATACGACCACAGCATTTATCTGAATATATAAGCCAGCAACACCTTGTAGGGCCTAATGGCTCCCTCACACACCAAATTGCACGAGGCATTATCCCATCACTTATTTTATGGGGGCCACCAGGCACGGGTAAAACTACCCTTGCACAAATTATGGCGCAGGAAAGCAAACGCCCCTTTTATGTGCTTAGCGCTATAAATTCGGGTGTGAAAGAAGTTCGCGAAGTGATTGACAAGGCGAAGCAAAGCGGCGGCTTGTTTACTGCCAAAAATCCTATATTGTTTATTGATGAGATACACCGCTTTAGCAAATCGCAACAGGATTCGCTATTAGCAGCTGTTGAAAAAGGCATTGTAACATTAATAGGCGCTACTACTGAAAATCCGAGTTTTGAGGTGATACCCGCCCTATTGTCAAGATGTCAGGTTTACGTATTGAATCCGTTTACAAAAGATGATCTTGAGGCATTGCTACACCGGGCTATGGAAACAGACACTTACCTGAAAACAAAAAACATCAATTTAAAAGAAACCGAAGCGCTATTGCGTCTTTCAGGTGGTGATGGCCGAAAGCTATTGAACATATTTGAACTTATTATAAATGCTTCTGATGGTGATGCTATTGAAATAACCAATGATAAGGTAATGCAGCTGGTACAAAAAAATACAGTACTGTATGACAAAACCGGTGAGCAGCATTATGATATTATTTCGGCATTCATAAAATCAATGCGGGGCAGCGACCCTAATGGCGCGGTATATTGGCTGGCACGAATGATAGAAGGGGGCGAAGACCTTAAATTCATAGCACGCCGTATGCTTATACTGGCCAGTGAGGATATAGGTAACGCTAACCCTACTGCACTTATCATGGCGAATAATACCTTTCAGGCTGTGAGTACCATAGGTTATCCTGAGTCCAGGATTATATTAAGCCAGTGTGCTGTATACCTTGCTACATCTCCTAAAAGTAATGCTACTTATATGGCAATAGGAAAAGCGCAAAGTATTGTTAAGCAAACGGGAGACCTACCGGTGCCATTACATTTACGCAATGCGCCCACTAAGCTCATGAAAGAATTAGGCTATGGCGATGATTATAAATACGCCCATGATTTTGACAACAACTTTGCCGAACAGGAATTTTTACCTGATGAGATTAAAAACACAGCTTTTTATGATCCCGGAAATAACAGCCGAGAAAACGTAACACGCGATTTCCTTAAAAACAGGTGGAAAGGAAAATATGGCTATTAATACGGCTTTTGGATTAGTTAAATTTAATATTAAGCTTTTCTGAAACCAATTTGTCATTACGGTCATAGTATTCAAATACCCATTGCCCGTCTTTATTAAAAACAAATCCTGTTAAGGTTTCCATTTTAGCACTGTAATAATCAGCCTGCGCAGTTTTGTACATTTTTAGTACAAGCCTGTTCGCCTTATCTAAAAGCTCATATCCATAAGAAGTAGGACTTGCAGTAAGCAGGTTGTCATTATTTACCCTTTTTGAAGGTGTAGCAGCTATAAGTGTTTCAGTTTTTGAAGCAACAGCTTTAGATGGAGCAGCGTCTTTACCCATATATTTATAATCAAGGGCTTCAAGCGAATGTGATGCTTCCCTTAATGCCTCATAGTATGATTTTCTCCTGTTTTTCTCCTTGCTTTTACCTTTTACTGTTTTGTAAACTAAATTTCCATTACAGTCATTTAAAACTATTGTAAGCTCAGTAACCATAAAGTTACCTGTACTTAAAACATCGCCCTGCAGTGCTGCACACCTGTTAAGCGCTAAATCTTCCGGAAACTGTTCGTTAGAGAAATATACTTCAAATCCTTTTTGCTGTAAAGCTATTTTTGTAAGTGTATTTAAATTATACTCATCCTTTTTATTCAGGAATTCATAGTGATCATTTAATATTACATATTTATAATCGTTAACTGACTTTTGCGCAAAACCCAAAGCACTAAAAAGCAGTATAAAAAGAGGTAGTATTTTTTTCATTATCATAAAAAATTTTTAAGGTCAAGTAAATGGAAAGCCTGTGTTACATGTTGTGGCGCTTCGACCCTGTGCTCATTAAAGTATATAGCATCAAGTCCAAAATCAAGCGCTCCCTGAACATCAGCTTCGATACAATCGCCAATCATTATACTGGTTTCCTTGTCAGCATTGGCAGCTTTAAGGGCAAATTCAAAAATTTGCGGATTCGGTTTTTTACAACCCGCGGTTTCGCTATTGGTTATTGTTTCAAAATAATGCGCAATGTTTGAATTTTTAAGCTTCCTGGCCTGTACCTCATGAAAACCGTTGGTAATAATATGCAGTGTGTATTTGGTTTTAAGATACTCAAGCACTTCAATAGCGCCTTCAAACAAATGATTGAAATCAGGCAGGCAGGCAATGTACTCGTGTGAAATTGCAGTTACTGAATCATCACTTACATTAATACCAAGCTGTGAAAAAGTTTCTTTAAACCTGCCATAGCGCAGTTCCTGCTGTGTAATGGCATCATCACGAAAAAGCTTCCAGTAATGTGCATTTACAGGAACATATACTTTAAGAAAATCCTGAATGCTTACATCAATACGATGCTTATCAAAAACGGTTTCGAATGCGAGCGCAGAGTTTTTTTCGAAATCCCAAAGTGTATGGTCAAGGTCAAAAAAAACTGCTTTTTTATTTTCTCTCTTCATTAATTTCCTTTCACTATTACAGCGTTTTCAATGTGGTAAATCCAGTCATCCACATCGTTGTCATTATACCTGAACGTTCCCTGCAGGGTTACATACTGGTCGGTTTTAAGCTTCATACCGGGATTTTTAAATTTAATCCCCATTATGGTTTCCGGACCTGCCTGGCCACAAAAAAAGCATGAGGCAAAAACGTTCTTGCTAAGCGCATAGTTTTTATTATCAATAGGGATAATAAAACCGCTCATAACAATTGTCTTCTTATTTTTGGCTTTAAGGGTAGGATTTACCACCGGGAACATTACTCCCTCAGGATAATCCTTGCTTGGTTTTTTTACATATTTTATCTGTCCCAGCAATTTCCATGTAAGGGTATCATTAACTACCGTTGTTCTATCGGCTGACTTTACAGAAACAGCTTCTGGTCGTCGTGAAGACGTCAGTACGAAAAGTGATAAAATAAGTACAGTTACTATTACTAATGAATTACGCATTTGCCAGTGTTTTTGATATGTTTAAGCGATAAGCCTTAAATGCCGGGATTAATGCCGCCAAAATCCCTACAAAGATAGTGAGCAGGAATAAATAACCTTCTTTTTCCCAAACAAATTCCCAAGGGTTGAATGACATTTTAAATTCATCTTCCGATGAACCGGATATAAAGCCAAGTGCTATCCTACCAACAATCGTTCCAAACAGGAAGCCCACAATACATAAAAGAAGGCTTTCAATAAGCACAAGCGAAAGCAGCTGAAAACGGCTGGCGCCATTAACGCGCAGCAGTGCAAATTCATATTTTCTTTCTTTAAGGGTATTGTATAAAGCGATAAATATACTGATACCTGATATGAGCATGATACCGTAGGCAAGATATTGCAGTGCCTGCAGCCCTATACCAAATAAAGAAAACAGCCTGTTAATCTCTATTGCCGGAGATGCCGCCTGCATTTTAGTATTTTGCGCTATGAGCCTTGGCCATACCGCCACGCCAACAGGCCCCTTAAATTCTATAAGTACTGAGGTAATTTCTTTTCCCTCCTCGCTTATTACAGCTTCATGGCTATGGTCATGGCCTTCGTGTGCATGATCGTGTCCTTTATGGTTATGGCCGTGATCGTCATGATTATGTGCTTCGTGGTTGTGGTTTTCATGATTATGCGCTGCATGGTCGTGGTCTTCGTGGTCATGACCTTCATGGTTATGTTCTTCATGACTATGACCTCCGTCTCCTTCCGTATGCTCATGATCATGCATGGCCCAAACGCTTGGTATGTTACTAAGTATGAGGTTATCAACCACCTTACCTGTAGCCGATGCTATACCAACAACTACATAGGCATGTTCGTCATGCAATTCACCTTCTTCGGCATCACCGTGCGAGCCAAAAAATGTATCACCTATTTTCAGGTTCATTTTTTGTGCTACCGTACTACCAGCTACTACTTCAAAATTTTTAGTAAATATTTTACCCTTAGTTACTTTAGCTCCAAATTTTTCAACATAGTCAGGCGTTGTACCCACAATCCTGAAACCACGGTAATTATCGCCAAATGCTAAAGGAATAGCTTTTTTTACCATTGGGTTGCGCATCCAGGTTTTGGCTTCGGTGTAATCTATATTTCCGGTTGGTGCATCAACCTGGTATACTGATGAAAGTATAAGCTGAAGCGGGCTGCCCTGCGCGCCAAGCACGAGGTCTACCCCTTCAATATTATCACTGAATTTCTTCTCGAACTGCTCCTGAAGCAAAATAAGCAACGTAATGATTGCCACACTTGCCGTAAGCAGTATAATACTAAGCGCTGTATTAAGAGGCTTAAACCATATATTTTTCCAGGCTATGCGTGTAATCATGACAGTAATATTTGGTTAGGAAAACGGTCTTTCAGCCTTTGGTCATGTGTAACAATTACCAATGCAGTACCATATTGTTTAGCCAGCGCATCCAGCATATCAGCTACTTTAGCAGCATTTTCATCATCAAGGCTTGATGTAGGCTCATCGGCCAGTAATAGTTTTGGCTCATTAATAAGCGCACGGGCTATTGATACCCTTTGCTGCTGCCCTATACTGAGTTGCGACGGCATTTTATACAGATGCTCTTTAAGATCAAGCCTGGCTAAAATTTCCTTTGCTTTTTCGGTAGCCTGCGTACCGGTTGCAAGCCAGGAAGCCAGCACAACATTTTCGAGCACGTTAAGCGATTCTACAAAGTACGACTGTTGTAACACCAGCCCTATATTCTTACCCCTGAAATGGTCAAGTTTTTTTTCTGAAAGTGTAGTAATATCAGTACCTTCAATAACTACTTTTCCCGATTGCGCACGAAGCAGGCCGCCCAAAAGGTGCAGCAGGGTAGTCTTCCCCTTGCCCGAACCACCTGTAATCAACAGGCTTTGCCCTGCAGAAGCTGTGATATCCGGAAAAGTAAAATCGGTGCCTTTCCCGTAGGAAAAACGCAGGCTTTTAGTA
>JBQGDS010000419.1:0-2314 GCA_052039185.1 Flavobacterium sp. | reverse complement strand
AAGGCCTTCAAGGCTTTTTTTAGTTTCAATTACCAGTTCCTTATTTTTATAATCAATGGTTATGGCTTTGTCTTTAAACGGCAGTAATGATATAAGTCCATCAATCGGGAAATCAATATCAATAACTGATGTGAGCTGATCATTTACGGTAAATCCGGCCATTTCAATGCTTTTGGTCAGCCAGAGATCGGCTTCAATAGCTTCACCTGTTGCACGATGGCCTGTATAAAACTCATCGGTCTTTTGAAGTGTGGCTACTTTGTCGGCAAATTTTTTAGTTACCATATTAAGCCCTGCGCCGGTATCAAAAATAAACATGCCTTCCACACCATTTACTTTTGCTTTAACCAGGGTGTGCCCACCATCGGTAAGGGTGAAAGGAATTTTAATTTGTGCAAAAGCAGTAATACTCAGAAAAAAAAGTGTAAGGTGTAAATATTTCATATGTGGTTTTGTAAAGTCTTTTTCTTTTTAATAGCAATTATACTTCCAATAAACACACAGCAAAACATAATAAAGAATATGATAAATCCCGCCAGCGAGCAGATGAATTTCCAATGTAGTTCTGTACCGCGGTGCTCAAGCAGATTTATAAATATGCCTCCTGAAACTGCCATGGCAATAAATGTAAGTACAAGTGCAATTACGAGAGATGAATTATTATAGGTGGTGTTTTTCATTCAGGCTGTTTTATGCCCAAATATAGTAATTGCCTAAGAAAACATCCTGCATTCGGAGGATGTTTTTAGTCTTTCTTAGAAGGATTTAACTGTTAAAAGCTTCCTCCAGTTTAGCAATATCAATTTTTTTCATCTGGAGCATAGCATTCATTACCTTACCGGACTTTACTTTGTCTTTACTGGCTATCATATCGTCCAATATTCGCGGAACCACCTGCCAGGAAAGCCCGAATTTATCTTTGCACCAGCCACACTGCTGGGCGTCAGGATCACCGCCATCGGTCAGCTTTTCCCAATAATAATCTACTTCTTGCTGATTGTCGCAATTGATCATAATTGAAACTGCTTCGGTAAATTTAAACATCGGGCCGCCATTAAGTGCTATGAATTGCATATTTTCCAGTTCAAATTCCACTGTAAGCAAAGTGCCTTCGGGCATTCCGTGAATTTCCTGTCCTTCCTTGCCATAATGGAGTTTCCTGCCAATTTTAAATTTTTTGAATATGGTGCTGTAAAAATCCACAGCCTCTTGCGCGTTTCTGTCAAACCACAGGCTGGTAACCAGTTTTTTAAGTTTTAATTTGTTTTCCATGGTTGTAATTGTTTGTGATACACAAATTTATATATAAGTTATATCGGAAAAACGGTGTTTAACAGCCAATTTAGGTGGGCAGGCAGGACAAGTTTAATAATTAATTAGTCTCCCTGTAGTGTTTGTGAAGGTAACGTTTGACATTTGGTATTTATCCACTATCTTTGCCGCTTCAATTTTTTTAATCCTGTTTATGAACAAATTACTTATTGTAGGAACCGTAGCTTTTGATGCTATTGAAACACCATTTGGAAAGACCGATAAAATACTTGGCGGTGCGGGCACATATATTGGGCTTTCTGCATCATTTTTTAAGTTGAAATCGGCAATTGTATCAGTAGTAGGCGAAGATTTCCCGCAGGAGTATATTGACATGTTAACTAACAGGGGTATTGATGTTACAGGACTTGAGGTGGTTAAAGGAGGTAAAACTTTCTTTTGGGCAGGACGCTACCATAACGACCTTAATTCACGCGACACGCTGGATACACAGCTTAACGTACTGGCCGACTTTAAGCCGGTTGTGCCTGAAAACTTTAAAGATGCGGAAGTGGTAATGCTGGGTAACCTGCACCCACTTACACAAATAAGCGTACTTGACCAGATGACGACCCAGCCTAAGCTTGTAGTGCTTGATACTATGAATTTCTGGATGGATTGTGCTTTGGCAGAGTTATTGCAAGTGATGAAGCGCGTAGATGTTATTACAATAAACGATGAGGAAGCACGCCAGCTTACAGGAGAATATTCGTTGGTAAAGGCTGCTGCCAAAATACATACGATGGGGCCTAAATATGTAGTGATAAAAAAGGGCGAGCATGGTGCATTGCTTTTCCACGACAAGAACGTATTCTTTGCGCCGGCATTGCCACTTGAAGAAGTGTTTGACCCAACCGGTGCGGGCGATACATTTGCGGGTGGTTTTACAGGCTACATTACCCAGAGTGAGAACATCTCTTTTGAAAATATGAAGAATGCGATAATATTCGGTTCAAACATGGCATCATTCTGCGTGGAAGAATTCGGTACACAGCGTATGGAA
>JBQGDS010000418.1:0-5151 GCA_052039185.1 Flavobacterium sp. | reverse complement strand
TTGAAGGTGCAGCTACCGAAAAAGTTGCTAACCCTGATCAATCAGGAATTAATACAAGCGCTAATGTTGCAAGGTTCGTTAAAAATGGACAGCCTTGGGCGGGTGTAGGAATCCCTATGGCAGCGCCTATAGACTTTTCGGTAAACAAAAAGATTAAGGTAAAAGTATGGTCACCGGCAGTTAACAGCCCTGTACTGCTTAAACTGGAATCAATTCCTAATGTTGCCGGTACCGAAATTGAGCGCCAGGTTAATACAACAGTAGCTAACCAATGGCAAGAACTTACTTTTGATTTTACTGGTATTAATAATGCCAATAACTATCAAAATGTTCTTCTGTTCTTTAACTTCAATTTACCGGCGGCAGGAGAAACATTCTATTTTGATGATATTCAACAATCCAACTAAAAGCTATGAAAGATACATTTAAAAAATTAGCAAAATTCCTACTGGTGCTGGTGCTTGTTTCCGGATGCCAGGAAGATGACCACTCGTTTGGCGATATAGTGGTACCAACCAATCTTGAAATTGACTACGAGATTGTAGGTGTTGATGCAGATAACCCTAACGGAGATGGTTCAGGCCTAGTAAATATTACTGCAAGTGCAGATAATGCTATTACCTATAAATTTACTTTTAGCGATAATACAACAGCTAATGCACCTCAGGGCACTTATGTTAAACGCTTTAACCAAAATGGTACACACACCTATACTATTACCGCAATTGCTTATGGTACAGGAGGTGTTACGTCAACAAAATCGATAGAAGTTACTGTATTTGCAAGTTTTAGCGACGATGAAGCTGTAGCAATGCTTACAGGCGGTTCATCTAAAAAATGGTATTGGGCTGCTGCAACACAGGGCCACCTTGGTGTGGGGCCAAACAGTAATGACGCTGCCAATAACTTCTGGCCACAGTGGTATTCGGCTGCACCGTTTGAAAAGGCGGCCTCACCGGAAAGCAGCTGTATATATGATGCAGAATTTACATTTATACAGGATGGCGGACAATTGAAATTTATACAGGACAATGGTGGTAAAACGTTTTTTAATGCTGCATATAACAGTGTTGGAGGAAGCAGTGCCAGTACTGACCAGTGCCTTAATTTTGACACATCAGGCACCAAGCTTGTAACACTTGCTCCTTCTGGCTCAGTAGTTTCTCCTGAAAATTCAAGAAAAGTAGAAATGACTTTCTCTGATAACGGGTTTATGGGATATTACATAGGTACTAACACTTATGAAATTCTTGAGCTGACAAATACTAAAATGGTAGTAAGGGCCGTAATGGGTAATGATAATGGCCTTGCATGGTACCATACCTTCAGCACTACACCTCCTTATGGCGGTAATGAACCGGAATACAATACTCTTGTATGGGAAGATGACTTTAATACCGACGGCGCACCAAACAGTGCTAAATGGGGTTATGACCTTGGCGCAGGCGGCTGGGGTAATGGTGAGGCACAAACATATACACAAAGCCCTAACAACGTAATTGTAAGCGGTGGAACGCTTAAAATTACTGCACGAAAAGAAGGCAGCAATTATACATCGGCACGTTTAAAAACACAGGGGCTTTATGATTTTACCTACGGTAAAGTAGAGATAAGAGCCAAACTGCCTGTAGGCGGCGGTACATGGCCGGCATTATGGATGCTCGGGTCTAACTTCCCAACAGTAGGTTGGCCGGCATCAGGTGAAATTGATATCATGGAACACGTGGGTAATGTACCGGATAAAGTACTTGGTACTATACACCTTCCCGGGCCATTTTCACCGGGGCCTGGTATTTCAAATTCTACCACAGTGCCAACAGCTGAAACGGAATTTCACGTTTACAGCATTATTTGGAGTCCGACCACTATACGTTTCTTTGTAGATGGTGTACAGTACCATACCTATGCCAACACTGCCACTACTCCTTTCAATGCTGATTTCTTCCTTATTATGAACGTTGCTATGGGCGGTACGCTTGGTGGCACTATAGACCCCGCATTTACATCGGGCACTATGGAAGTTGATTATGTGAAAGTATTCCAGGAATAATTTTTTCATACATTTTATATTCACTTCAATTGGGTAAACGGAGCCGAAAACCGGTTCCGTTTATACCCTCTTGATATACCGCAGATAATGAATTTTAAGAAAACAGGGATTGCACTTGCCGTATCAGTTGCTGTCATTTTTGGCTGCACAACTACTAAACAGGGCAATTTTTCAAATAACAGCAAAAAACTGCCTATAGACCGTAAGGTAGATTCGGTGCTTGCCCTAATGACGCTTGAGGAAAAAGTAGGCCAGATGAACCAATACAACGGTTTTTGGGAAGTTACAGGTCCTGTGCCTAAAGACGGCCAGGCTGCTAAAAAGTATGAGCACCTTAAAAAAGGCTGGGTAGGCTCTATGCTGAATGTGCGTGGCGTGAAAGATGTGCGTGCATTGCAAAAAATTGCGGTAGAGCAAACCAGGCTGGGTATACCCGTAATTTTTGGTTTTGATGTAATACACGGCTATAAAACCATAAGCCCTATACCGCTGGCTGAAGCAGCAAGCTGGGATTTAGAAGCTATTCGCCGCTCGGCTGAAATTGCTGCTGCCGAAGCTGCCGCATCGGGACTCAACTGGACCTTTGCCCCAATGATGGATGTATCTCGAGATGCGCGCTGGGGCCGTGTGATGGAAGGCGCCGGAGAAGACCCTTACCTTAACAGTGTGATTGCCGTAGCAAGGGTTAAAGGCTTTCAGGGCGATAAGTATGATGAGTTCAGGCTTGCTGCCTGTGCCAAGCATTTTGCCGGGTACAGCCTTGCCGAAGCAGGTAAAGACTACAATACCGTTGATGTAAGTGATAATACACTACACAACATTATACTCCCTCCTTTTAAAGCCGTTGCCGATGCCGGGGTTGCTACATTCATGAACTCATTCAACGAGCATGAGGGCATACCTGCTACAGGAAGCGCTTACCTGCAGAGAGATATACTTAAAGGCGACTGGAATTACCAGGGTTTTGTAGTGAGCGACTGGGGTTCGTTAGGCGAAATGGTGCCGCATGGTTACGCACGCGACCTGAAGCATGCTGCCGAACTGGCCGCCAATGCAGGCAGCGATATGGACATGGAATCATACGGCTATGTTGAGCATCTTGCTGCATTGGTAAGGGAAGGGAAAGTATCGGAAGATAAAATAAACGATGCTGCCCGCCGCATCCTGAAGCTTAAGTTTGAGCTTGGCCTTTTTGATGATCCTTATAAATTTTGCAACGAAGAGCGCGAAAAGGCAACCATAGGCAAGAAAGAGTTTCATGACGGTGTACTGGATATGGCTAAAAAATCTATCGTACTGCTGAAGAATGATAATAAGCTTCTTCCTCTAAAAAAGCAGGGACAGAAAATTGCCGTAATAGGTGCGCTTGCTAATGACAAAACAAGCCCGCTTGGCAGCTGGCGCATAGGCGCTGATGATAATACAGCTGTATCGGTCCTTGAAGGGCTTCAGCAATACAAAGGCAACAGCCTTACTTATGCCAAAGGTGCAGATGTAACAGTAGGCGAAACAAAATTTGTTATTGAGACAAAGATAAACATGACCGATAAAAGTGGTTTTGCCGAAGCTGTAAATGCTGCAAAACAGGCCGATGTTGTGGTTATGGTATTGGGTGAGCATGGATTGCTTACAGGCGAAGGCCGTAGCCGTACCGATTTGGGACTGCCCGGCGTTCAGCAGGAATTGCTGGAAACCGTTTATAAAGCTAACCCTAATGTTGTATTGGTGCTTACCAACGGACGCCCGCTGGCTATATCATGGGCTGCAAAAAACATCCCTGCTATTGTTGAGGCATGGCATCTTGGTACACAAAGCGGTAATGCTATTGCACAGGTATTGTACGGCGATTATAACCCAAGCGGTAAGCTGCCTATGACATTTCCGCGCAATGTAGGTCAGGTACCTATTTACTACAACCAAAAAAACACAGGCAGGCCTGGCGATGGCCAGCCAACCGAAAGTGTTTTCTGGGCACATTATATTGATTCGGAAAATTCTCCCCTCTACCCTTTTGGTTATGGTTTAAGCTACTCTGCGTTTGAGTATTCTAATCTTAGGCTAAGCTCAGTATCAATGTCAAAAGGCGGGAAAATAACAGCATCAGTCGATGTGAAAAACACCAGTAATGTTGACGGAAAAGAAGTAGTACAGTTCTACCTCTGGGATCTTATAGGATCAGTAACACGCCCTGTAAAAGAGCTGAAAGTTTTTGAACTTGTTGAGATAAAAGCCGGCGAAACCAAAACTGTAACTTTCACTATCAGTGAAAAAACGATAGAATTTTACACCGCCAATAAAAAGTTGGAAGCCGAACCCGGAGACTTTAAACTGTTTGTAGGGGGAAGCTCGGTTACTAAACTGGAGGCAGGATTTAATTATGCACCACAAACATCAAGGCCATGAAAAAAATAACGACAATACTATTACTAAGCGGCCTTGCCTGTGCAGCACAGGTTAAAAAGGGCAAGTTGCTGTGGGAAGAGAACTTTAACGGCAAAACGCTGAACGAAAAAGTATGGAACTTTGAGTTGGGGGACGGCTGCCCTAACATCTGCGGATGGGGAAATAATGAGCGTCAGCTGTATACTAAAGAAAACCACAGACTGGAAAACGGTAAGCTTATTATTATTGCCCGCAAAGATGGTGATAAGTATACATCAACACGTATAACAACTGCCGGCAAAAAAGAATTTCAATATGGCTATATCGAAGCCAGGGCTAAAATTCCTGTTGGCCAGGGTATATGGCCTGCCTTCTGGATGCTGGGCTCTAATATAAAGGAGGTAGGATGGCCAAAATCAGGTGAGATTGACATTCTGGAATACGTAGGTAAAGAGCCCAATATGGTTTTTACATCGCTTCATACACAGGCAAGCCATGGTGAAACCATCAATACCAAAAAAACACGTTTTGAGGATATTGAGGAAGGTTTTCATACCTATGCTATTAACTGGACAAAGGAAAAGATAGAGTTTTATGTAGATAATAACCTTGTATACACCTTTGCACCGGAAAACAAAACTGTAGATGTATGGCCTTTCAGCCAGCCGTTTTACTTTATTGTTAATGTAGCAATAGGCGGCAACTTTGGTGGCCCGGAA
>JBQGDS010000417.1:0-4062 GCA_052039185.1 Flavobacterium sp. | reverse complement strand
CTTCTCAGAATAAGATAGGTTATTTTTTTATTGATGATGTGCTGCCTGCCAATATTGCCCTGGCAATATATAGCGCCTTCCCTAAACCTGAACAAATGGTGCTTAAAAAAAGCCTTAGGGAAGATAAGTATGTAGCTGCGCAGATGAACCTTTATAATCCATTGTTAGAAGAAGTGATCTATGCTTTTCAGGATGAAAGGATTGTAAAGCTTATAAGTGAAATATGCAATATTAAAAACCTTCTTCCTGATGATAACCTGTATGCAGGAGGCTTATCAATGATGGGGCACACACAGTTCCTTAATCCGCACCTTGATAATTCCCATGACAAAGACAGACAGCTATGGAGGGTGCTTAACCTGTTATACTATGTAACACCTGACTGGAAAGAAGAATACGGAGGTAACCTGGAATTATGGCCTGGCGGACTAAAGGAAAAGCAGATAACAATACACAGTAAATTTAACAGGCTTGCTGTTATGGCTACACATAACAATTCACTTCATTCGGTGTCGCCAGTAGTGCATCAGGGGTATAGGTGCTGTGTTTCTAACTATTATTTCTCCAAAGAGGCATTGCTTCACAATGATACATTCCATGTAACATCATTCAGGGGACGTCCTGAAAACAAAATGACTGATGTAATTCTTCAGGCAGACGCTATGTTGCGCATGGGCATACGCAAAATATTTAAAAAAGGGATAAAAGAAAATCCGCACGTTTATAAAAAGCAACAGGATAAACCAGAATAACTACACCGTACGCTGTACCACTTCAAATAAAGTTCCGTCTTCAACCTTAAGTGTTTTCGATGGGAATTTCATAAGCAGGGCATAATCATGGGTAGCCATAATTATAGTTTTGCCGTTCTGGTTTATTTCACGTAGCAGCTGCATTACTTCAACACTGGTTTGCGGGTCAAGGTTACCTGTAGGCTCATCGGCAAGTATTACTTCAGGGTCGTTCAGCAATGCTCGGGCTACAGCCACCCTTTGCTGTTCCCCGCCCGACAGTTGATGAGGCATTTTGTTGGAACTGTTCTTAACACCAACTTTGTCCAGTACCTCATGTATTTTTTCCAGCATATCTTTGCGGTCTTTCCATCCGGTAGCTTTCAGTACAAAAAGCAGGTTGTCAGTAATTGTCCTGTCCGGCAGTAGCTTAAAGTCCTGGAAAACAATTCCTATTTTCCTGCGCAGGAAAGGAATATCCTTTTGGCGCAGTTTAGCCAGGTCATAATCTACAAAAGTACCTTGGCCTTCCTGCAGCTTAAGGTCGGCATAAAGCGTTTTCATGAAACTACTTTTACCCGAACCCGTCTTACCAATTATATATATAAACTCACCGTGGTTGACGTCAAGGTTTATATCCTTCAGTATTGCGTTGTTGTCCTGGTATATGGTTACGTTTTTAAGCGACAGTACAGGCTGAGACATGTTTTTTCGTGTTAAGTTTCGGTAAAAATAATAAGATAACGCCGCTATTCAAACATTTTAGATAAAAATATGGCTTATCTTTCTATCTATTATCTTTAGTTGAAAAATCAAACAATCTAAAAATCAGAAAATCTTTTTCCGTTTCCATTTTATTGCTTTATTTTTGTCCATGCAACACAACGTACTTATTTTAGATTTCGGCTCGCAATACACACAACTAATTGCGAGAAGGGTTCGCGAATTAAATATCTTCTGCGAAATTTTCCCTTACAACAACCCACCGGTTGATTTATCAAGCTATAAAGCTGTAATTTTATCAGGCAGCCCCTTTTCGGTAAGGGCTGAAGATGCCCCGCATCCTGACCTGTCCCAAATTCGCGGTAAACTGCCATTGCTGGCAGTATGTTACGGTGCCCAATATCTTGCCCATTTTCATGGTGGTGAGGTAGCCCCCAGCAACATACGTGAATACGGGCGGGCAAACCTATCGTATATTAAGGAAGGGGAACCTTTCCTTGAAGGCGTAGCTGCGAACAGCCAGGTATGGATGAGCCATAGCGATACGATTAAAAAACTCCCTGAAAATGCCGTAAGGCTTGCCAGTACCAAAGACGTGGAAAATGCCGCCTATAAAATTGAAGGCGAAACTACTTATGCCATACAATACCATCCGGAAGTATATCATTCTACCGACGGAAAGAAAATGCTCGAGAACTTTTTAGTAAAAATTGCTGAAGTACCTCAAAATTTCACCCCTGATACTTTTGTGGAAGATATTGTAGAAGAGCTGAAGGTAAAAATTGGCAGCGATAAAGTAGTACTGGGGCTTTCGGGTGGAGTTGATTCTACCGTGGCAGCAGTGCTCCTGCATAAAGCTATAGGCAGCAACCTGTATTGCATTTTTGTAAATAACGGGTTACTGCGCAAAGATGAATTTGAAAACGTACTGCATCAATATAAAGATATGGGGCTTAACGTTAAGGGTGTTGATGCATCCGACAGGTTCCTTTCACAGCTTGCAGGTATTGAAGATCCTGAAACAAAACGTAAAACCATTGGCCGTGTTTTTATAGAAGTGTTTGATGACGAAGCGCATCAGTTAACCGATGTAAAATGGCTGGCACAGGGTACTATATATCCTGATGTTATTGAATCAGTCTCGGTTAAAGGGCCTTCTGCAACTATAAAATCGCACCACAATGTAGGCGGGCTTCCTGACTTTATGAAGCTTCAGGTGGTTGAGCCACTTCGTATGCTGTTTAAAGACGAGGTTCGTAGGGTAGGGGCTACATTGGGTATTGATTCTGAACTGCTAGGCCGCCATCCTTTCCCCGGTCCCGGACTTTCAATCAGGATATTAGGCGATATTACGCCGGAAAAAGTGAGAATATTGCAAGAGGTTGACGATATATTTATTCAGGGTTTAAAAGATCATGGCCTGTATGATAAAGTATGGCAGGCTGGTGCTATATTGCTGCCTGTGAACAGTGTAGGAGTTATGGGTGACGAGCGCACGTATGAAAAAGTGGTGGCGTTGCGCGCAGTTGAAAGTACTGATGGTATGACGGCTGACTGGGTTCATCTGCCATATGATTTCCTGATGAAGGTTTCAAATGAGATAATTAATAAAGTGAAAGGTGTGAACAGGGTTGTATATGATATAAGCTCTAAACCGCCCGCTACTATTGAGTGGGAATAATAAACACAAGGCTCCTCTTCGGGAGCCTTTTTTATTAAAAAACACATAAAAGTGTATGTTACCGATATTTAACTGCTTTTTATCGAAAACTTAAAGTAGGGATGTAAGGTTTTACGTAGTTTTATGATATGTTTAACATACTACCTATACCTACCCAAAATGAAAAAAATAGTACTACTAAGCGCTCTATTTGCGATTGGTATCGCAAATGCTGTTTATGCTGATGAATCCTTACAGCAGATACAGCAGCAAGTAGCAGAAAATGATGTAAAAATACACAGGGTTGCACTTGGCGAAACTATGGTTATCATAGCTAAAAAATACATGGTGCTTCCACAGGATATTTATGATATTAACCCCGGATCGGCAGAAGGAATAAGTGCAGGCATGTCCCTAAAAATACCTGTAGGCAAAAAAGTAAAAGCCCAGGCCGAAGAGAAAAATCTGGATTACCAGCTTGTAGATGCAGCTTCACTACGTGATAAAAAGCCGGAACCGAAGGTACAACCGCAATATGTTGCCGAGACTAAAAGCAGCCGTTCAGCGTCAAATGCCACAGAAACGGTACAACCTGAAGCGGTAGCCGAATTACAAAATGTAAATCATCAAGTAAAACCGGGAGAAACGTTAAGCGGCCTTGCCAGGAAATATAATACCACAATAACCGCGATTGCCGAAGCTAATGAAAAAACACTTAAGCGTGGTTTACAGTCAGGACAAAGTTTAATTATACCTACGTCCGTTGTGTATGATACTGCAACTACAGGTAGTATTGCCCTGGCTCCATCTGCTGAAGAAGTGCCTGAATTTACCGGGACACACCATGTAAAATCAGGTGAAACGCTGCACAGCCTTGCCAGAAAATATAATACTACAGTAGACGCAATTACAGATGCTAATGAAAAAGTGCTGAAACGTGGCCTGCAA
>JBQGDS010000416.1:0-7813 GCA_052039185.1 Flavobacterium sp. | reverse complement strand
GACTGACCTTGTGGTAGCTGCCGCAGAGACCGGAAAAACCGTAAACCTTAAAAAAGGACAGTTCATGAGCCCTGAAAGTATGAAGCATGCGGTACAAAAAGTGCTTGACTGTAATAACGAAAACGTAATGGTGACCGATCGCGGTACCATGTTCGGCTACCAAGACATGATAGTAGACTTTAGGGGTATACCTACAATGAAACAATTTGCCAGTACAGTGCTAGATGTTACACACTCCCTGCAACAGCCTAACCAGGTGGCAGGTGTAACCGGAGGCCGCCCAGACATGATTGAAACTATTGCCAAAGCTGGTATAGCCGTAGGTGTTGACGGTATATTTATTGAAACACATTTTGACCCTGCCAATGCTAAAAGTGACGGTGCCAACATGCTGCACCTTGATTATTTTGAAGGGCTTATGGAAAAGCTGACTGCAATACGCAAAACGGTTAACCAGTTTTAATGTATCTTTTCACATCTGAAAGGATTGGCTTCCGTAACTGGATTGAAGATGATTTGTCTAAAATGGCAGCCATTAATGCTGATCCTGACGTAATGCATTACTTTCCTTCATTACAGAATGAAGGACAGACAGAAGCTTTTATAGAGCGTATGAAAGCCCAGCTCGAGCAAAAAGGTTTTACTTATTTTGCTGCTGAACTTCTTGATACAGGAGAATTTATAGGATTTATCGGGTTATCAGTCCCTACTTTTACAGCTGATTTTACGCCATGTACAGATATGGGATGGCGCCTGGATAAAAAATACTGGAACAAAGGTTTTGCCACCGAAGGAGCGCAACGATGCCTGGACTATGCTTTTACGGTTTTACAACTGGATGAAGTTGTTGCAATATGTCCTGAGATAAATACACCTTCAGAAAACGTAATGAAAAAGATAGGTATGACGCTGATGTATACTTTCTCACACCCGCTTTTACAGGATAATGAACGGCTGCAAAGCTGTGTATTGTATAAAATTACAAATCCACATTGTTAGTTATCAGTCCTTTTTATTGTAGCTCTTCAACTTTAATGTGCATTTCATCATCCATTTTCCAGGACTCTCCTTTTACGGTAATAACATCGCCAATTTTAACCTGCTTATATTGCTTTGGGTCTTTCATGTTTGGAATGCTGATGGTAGTAAAAAATGTGATGCCCGAATCGTCTGTTATTTCAGCCATATAACCGTCTTTACCAGGGACAATATGCACGACTTTACCTTTTACGGTTACTGTTACAGGAGCATTATCTTCCTCGGCAGCAACAGTATCATTCACAGCTTCAGGGCTGTCAACCGCTTGCGTAAGGGTAGTATCAGTTGTTGCATTGGCTGAATCTGTTTTTTTATTATTGCATGAGATAGTCGTAATGGCTATAGCCAAAAGTGCAGGCATTATAATCTTTTTCATAATAGGTTGATTTTTACTCAAAGGTAACTATTCTTTAAAAAACAAATCATAAAAAAACCGGCTGTTGTAGCCGGTTTTCATTTATCTCTACGATTAGTGTCCTGAGCCCACTTCTACTTCGTGTGCTATGCCTTGTGCTTTTAATATCCTGATTACTTTCCATCCGTAGAAAGCAATATAAGCAAAACATAATACAGGAATAAAATACGACTCATGTATACCGATGATATCTGAAATTTTACCGTGAAGCGGTGGGATAATACCACCACCCAAGATCATCATTACCAGAAATGCCGATGCCTGTGGCGTATACTTACCCGTCCCCGCAATACCAAGAGCAAAAATTGAAGGCCACATAATACTACAGAATAATCCGCCGCTCATGAAAGCGTATATGGCAATATCTCCGGTTGTCATTAGGCCTATTATCATGGCAATCATTCCCAGTATACCAAAAATCATAAGTGTTTTTGCAGGACGGTCCTGCCCCATAAAGAAACCTCCGATTTGTACCAACACCACTACTGCATACGCATACAGCGGTGTTATATCCTGGCCTGAAATAGCATTGGCTGTTAACACAACACCAAATGCAATGTATGGCACTATAATAAGTAGTACCTTTCTCAATGTATTAGATGGGTTAAATACTGAGATAGCACCCGCCCAACGGCCGATCATCATACTGCCCCAGTACATTGAAATAAAAGGTGCTATAGCCGAACCTGTAAGGCTGCCAAATTCAGGTGTACCTAAAAGTTCACCCAGGTTACTTTGTATAGTTACCTCAACACCTACATAGGTAAACAGCGCTATCATACCTAAAACCAACTGCGGGTAACGCATGGCACCCCAGCCTTCCGGTTTTTTACGCGCTGCTGTGTTAGCAAATAAAAGCCCGAAAACTACCACAAATAAGCTGGCAACAGTAAGCCCAAGCCCAAGGTAATCTTTTTCCCTGTTTTCAATAAACCTGGTAATAAACTCCGGATCTTCATAACGCGAGAAAATGTAAGCAAATATGGCAATGAGGATAAGTGTAATAACTATAAGTGTATTCATCGCCTTTTTAGCCGGTTCGAATACTGATTCTATTTTACCTGAAGGCAGCTTTTTTGAAAAGAAGAAAAGCCCGGCAGCAACAAGGAACAGTGCCCCTACAAACATGTAAAGAATCTCCATTTTATCAAGCGATTCCGGCCTTTGCGCAAATTCTTCAATATTTACTCCGGCTGCAACACCAAACAAGGCAACCGATACTACGATAGGCCCGATTGTTGTTCCGAAAGAGTTGATACCGCCTGCAAGGTTAAGCCTGTTACTCGCGGAATGCGCAGGCCCTAACGAAGCCGCAAACGGCTGTGCCGATGTTTGCTGAAGCGAGAAGCCCAAAGCAACTACGAAAAGCGCACCTAATATCATGTAATAATCTCCGGCCTGTACCGCAAATATCATGGCTACAGCGCCCACGGTGCTTAAAAGCAGGCCGTTAATGATACCTTTTTTAAAGCCCCATGCATTAAGTATATCTTTTTTTACAAGCGTACTGAAAACAAAAAGCAGAAGTGCGCCAATATAATAAGCGCCATAAAAAGCAAAGTCAATAAGCTGGCTCTGGAACTGGTCAAGGCCAAACTTAGCTTTACAGAAAGGAATAAAAACACCATTAGATGCCCCTATGAACCCCCAGAAGAAAAACACCGTAATAAGGGTGTAGAGGGCGGGATAATTGGTTTTTGTTTGTTCTGAACTCATAGTTTGATTTAAGGTTAATGTGAATATTTAGAAATTTAGATGTTTCTTAATCTGATTTTTTAATATCGGACAGCGGGCCTATACCGTTGTTATTAAATGCCTCTATCCTGAAATAATAGGCATCGCTCCTGTCCAGACCGCTAAAATAGTACTCATTTTTGCCATATACCATAATTGACCCATATAATTTTTCGGGCGACTTGCCAAAATATATAACGTAGCCATCAGCACTGGCTTCCTGCTGCCATTTAAACCATACGCTCCTGCGTTCGCCTTTCTTTTTAGGCTGTGCCCTGAGTGGTACAAAATTTTGCACAGCGCCCGGCTTTTCTCCCTGCCCTTTTCCAAATACCCGGAAGCCGCAAATTGCAAATTTGCCTGTTGGCATAGCTATATTCTCAAGCTTTAAATAGCGGGCATTTGCAGGTTTAGTCAGTTCAATATAATCATGTGGGACATCCTTAGTATTTTTACTTTTGTCAACCAGTACTTTCCAGCTTTTTCCATCATCCGAAGCATAAATAACATATTTGTGCCCTTTTGTAGTTGCAGGCTTGCCTAAAAATTCGGCATCCTGGTCGGCATAATTTATCTGTATGGCATTTATAGTGCTTTTCTCCCCAAGGTCGGTAATTATGTATTCGCCTTTATTAGCCGTTTTGGCGCTCCAATAGGTCTTTATATCTTCATCGTTGCTGTAATTCGCCTGATAGCCTCCCAACGTTGATGATACCTGTACAGGCTTATTATAATTAAGCAGCATCCAGCCGGTAAATGATGCCAGCCCTGTATGGGCTTTTTTTTCAGCAGGCAGATAGGTAGGATAATCGCCGTATGCCGTGTTGCTGTACAGTACATCATCCATATCAAAAACGGCCGGCCATATACCCAGCCTGCGCTCAAAATTATTTTTAACAGAAAGCACAATTGTAGACACATGCCAGTAACTGCCAAAAGCATCCTGGTAGGTTGCCCCATGCCCTGCTCCACGAGCAAAGCCACCCGGCTTATATGAAAATGGATTGTGCGGCTGATATTCAAAAGGGCCAAGCGGATTGCTGCCTACATATACGCCATCGGCATAACCGCTAAACTCTGTACCGGGAGCTCCGTACTGCAGGTAGTATTTGTTATTGTATTTGGTCATGAAAGCGCCTTCAGTAAATGGCTGCAAAAATGTATTATCGTTATTTTCGCCAAAACGTTCCCAGCCATGTTCATCATCATTTAATGCTAATACAGGTATAACATCCCCTTCCGGCTGAAATGTTTTACGGTTAAGCTTTACGCCATACAGCGGATACATATTACTTGAGCCGTAGTAAAGATATAGTTCATCTTTATCCATATCCCAAAATATCTGCGGATCCCAGGCACCGGCCTCAAACTTATGAACCAGTTCTTTCCAGTTGTCACCTTCGGGCTTTGTACTCATCCAGATAGGGAAATCTTTTCCGTGTGTTGAGCCCACAACCAGCAATGTATCGTTCACAAAAGATACTGATGGTGCACAAAGCTCATCGTATACCTTATGCTCCGGCCTCAGGAATTTGCGTGGTATAAATTTCCAGTCCAGCATATTGTCACTATGCCAGTAACCCCACTGATTGGTAGAAAAAAGATAGTATTTATCCTTAAAAAACGTAATTACGGGGTCTGCAGTAGCGCGGTGCTTACCCTGGGTGGCAAAGTTTGGTATAGGTGTGTAGCCGTAATCAATATTTATAGGGTTGCAATAGGTTTTTTGCTGGGCATAGCCCGAAAATAAAACTGCAAAAAATATAAATATCAGTTGTGCTTTTTTCATTGCCGTATAACGGAACACGCCATACAGGCGGATAGTTAAAAACTTCATAAATATAAGCAATGCTGTATTTTTCGTAATAATTAATACCATAAAAATAAATGCTGTTTTAAAGGTTTTGCGTAATAATTCCTGCTGAAAAATATATGTTGCTGAATAAACTGTAAAAAACATAATTAAAAAGGCTGCCTCCCGACAGCCTTTCAATCAAATTGATAACATTAAAACTATTTAACTAACACAAATTTTCCTGATAATCCTGATGCTGAATCGCCACCTATGGTAACTTCAAAATCGCCCGGTTCAGCAACAAATTGCATGTTGATATCATAAAAACGAAGATCGTTAGCCGAAATCTCAAACTCTACGGTTTTCTTCTCTCCTTTTTTAAGCATGATTTTATTAAAGCCTTTAAGTTCTTTAACCGGCCTTGTTACAGATCCTACCTCATCTTTAATATACAGCTGCACAACTTCTTCCCCGTCATAATTACCGGTATTGGTAACATCGGCGCTCACTTTTATTTTATTGTTGAAGTTAAGCGTTGCAGATGAAATTTTTAAGTTCGTGTAGCTGAATTTAGTGTAGCTAAGTCCGTAACCAAACGGGTAAAGCGGACTGTTGTCAACATCTATATAACGTGATTTATACTTTTGCTCAGGGTCTTTAGGGCCAAGGTATGGGCGCCCTGTATTTTTGTGGTTGTAGTAAATAGGTATCTGCCCTACATTACGTGGAAATGTCATTGGCAGCTTACCGCTTGGATTATTTATTCCATAAAGCGTTTGGGCAATAGCATCACCACCCATTGTACCCGGATACCATGCCTCAAGTATTGCGTCCATGTTTTCGTGCTCCCAGCTTAAAGTAAGTGGGCGGCCATTCATAAGTACCAATACAATTGGCTTATTCAGTTTTTTAAGTTCTGCCAGAAATTCCTTTTGTATACCCGGAAGGTCAATAGTTGTTCGTGATGCTGCTTCGCCTGTCATGTTTTCAAACTCACCCATAACGGCTACAATAACATCTGCTTTACGGGCACTTTCAATGGCTTTCTGCATCATGTCGCGTTTAGCATCTACAATCTCAACGCCTTTTTCAAAGCTAACCTTACTTTTATCGGTTATGATCCTGTTCACACCTTCCTGAACGCTTACTGCATAGCCATACCTGTCACCCGATGCAGCCCATGAGCCTATAATATTCCACTCATCGTTAACCAGAGGGCCAACAAATGCTACTTTCTGTTCTTTACGAAGTGGTAGTACATTATTGCTGTTCTTGAGCAATACCATTGATTTATTAGCTACCTGAAGCGCGGCATCAAGGTATTCTTTTTTGTAAATAGTCTCTTTTTCCCTTTTCTCATCGTTATAACGATAAGGGTCTTCAAAAAGCCCAAGGTCATATTTTGCCTCAAGTACGCGGCGGCAGGCATCGTTTATCTGGGCTTCGGTAACACGGCCTTCATTAAGTAGTTTTTTAAGGTTACGCATGTATATGCCACCCACCATATCCATATCCACCCCGGCTTTAAGCGCCAGCTCTCCGGCCTGTGCGCTGTCTTTTGCCACACCGTGAGGAATAAGCTCATTAATAGCAGTATAATCAGTAACTACAAAGCCGTCAAACTTCCACTCACCTTTCAGTATGTCGCGTAGCAGGTGTTTGCTAGCTGTAGCAGGCACACCGCCAATTTCGTTAAACGAAGTCATAAAAGTACGCACCCCTGCATCAACAGTTGCTTTGAATGGCGGAAGATAAACCTCGCGAAGCGTACGCTCACTCATATCAACCGTATTGTAATCACGGCCGGCCTCGGGTGCGCCATACGCAGCAAAGTGCTTGGTACACGCCAGTATGGTGTTTACCTGCTGAAGATCGGTACCCTGGAAGCCTTTTACACGCGCTACGGCCATTTTAGAACCCAGGTAGGTATCTTCACCCGCTCCTTCTGATACACGGCCCCAGCGTGGGTCACGCGATATATCAACCATAGGTGCAAATGTCCAGTGTACACCGCTTGCTGCTGCCTCAGCAGCTGCAATCTTTGCACCCAGTTCTACTGCGTTTAAATCCCAGCTGGCAGTTTCGCCTAATGTTATAGGGAATATGGTTTTATAGCCATGAATAACATCATATCCAAAAAGCAGCGGAATTTTCAGCCTTGAGTTGTCCAGGTTAAGTTTTTGCAGTTCCCTTGTATATTTTACCGTGGTAGCATTTAGTATAGAGCCTACATTGCCTTTCTTTATTTCGTTGATGTAATTAATTCCTGCTTTAGGGCCGGTTACGGTACCATCGGCAGTGTATTGTACAGTTTGGGCAATCTTTTCGTCAATGGTCATTTTTGCCATAAGTTCGGAAACAAACTCATTGCGGGGCTTTATTTTTGCTGTCTTGCCTTTTTGCGCATAAACTGATGCACTTAAGGAAAACAATAAAACAAGGGTTGTATTAAATTTCATTTTGTATTGTTTCTTATAATCAATTATTCTTTCTTCTGCTGAAGCATCCACTCGTATATTTCTTTATTGTCATATACACGTGTCCAGCTGTCGTGGTTGGCATCATCAAAAATGGTAAGCTGTATATCCCTGCTGCAGGGCTTGAGCTTTTTATATATAACTGTTGAATAACTTACATCTACCACATCATCAAGCAGGCCATGAAAAATACGGGTTGGTATATCTTTTATCTTGCAGTTTTCAATCATAGGTACGCGGTCTACAAAACCTGCAATCGGCACCAATGCGGCAAACATTTCAGGATGGGCAAATGCTAAATTCCAGGCACCCCAGCCACCCATGCTCAGGCCGGTAAGGTATATACGCTTATCA
>JBQGDS010000415.1:0-4623 GCA_052039185.1 Flavobacterium sp. | reverse complement strand
TCTTTTAGTCTTGCGAGGACTTCGCTTGGATTTTCGCCCTTGCGCATGACCACTATTCCTTCCACTACATCGTCGTTATTATCGAGGCCCACTTGTCCCACCCGCGGCGCGCTGCCGGTAGTAACTGTCGCAACGCTTTTTACCAATACCGGGTTTCCTCCCTCATTATCTACGATCGTATTTTCAATATCCTGCGAGGAATTAAGCAAACCCAGTCCGCGTACAACATATGCCTGCCCATTTTTTTCTATTACATCTCCGCCTACATTCAGGTTGCTTTGCGAAACTTTTTCATATACCTGTAAGGGGGTGAGATTATACTTCTGCAGTTTGACGGGATCCACGCTGATCTCGTATATTTTTTCCTGTCCCCCGAATGCCACCACATCGGCTATGCCGGGAACCTGCCGGAGTTGCCGGTCGATAACCCAGTTTTGTAATGTCAACAGATCACGCGTATCCCTGTCTTTGCTTTGCAGCGTATAACGGAATATTTCTCCCGTGGGGCCATAGGGAGGCTGCACATCGGGGTCCACTTCCTCTGGCAATTGCACATTTCTTAACTGATTATTTACCTGTTGCCGCGCAAAAAAATCATCTACATCATCCTCAAAAATTATCTTGATAACCGATAATCCAAACATTGTAATGCTTCGTACATTAACCTTTTTCTGCACAGAGTTCATTGATATCTCAATAGGCGAGGTTACAAACCTCTCTACCTCTTCAGCGCTTCGCCCCTGCCACTGTGTTACAATTATTATCTGTGTATTGGTAACATCCGGAAATGCCTCCACAGGAATATTTTTATAACTGATGACTCCTGCTATAACCACAATACCTACCCAGAAAAAAGTGAATAGCTTATTGCTCAGGGAAAACCCTATTATGTTTTTAATCATTTTTACCATAGCACATCAGTTAATCGTTAATAGCATCATAAATAAGCAGGTTGCCTTTTACAATAACCTTTTCTCCTTCCTTAAGTCCTGATGTTATATATGTTTTATCGTCAAGAGCGCGATATACCGTAACCTCACGGGTTTCTATATCATTCTTATCACGGAAAACCATTACGAAATTGCGGCTCTTGTCAAAAACCACTGCTGCTGATGGTACTGTAACATACTGTTCCGGTTCTGTATAATGCACCTTAACAGTAGCATTCATATCCGGCTTTAGCAATCCATTAGCATTAGGTACTTTTATCATGGCTTTTGCAGCGCGGGTTTGGGGGTCGATAACATTAAATATCTTGTCAATCTTACCGTATATCTTACTATCAGGATAAGCTATGGTTTTGATTGTTACTTCCTGCCCTTCCTTAACACGTGCAAGATCAGTCTCATTAATATTGGCCATTACCCACACATTGTCAAGCTTTGCAATAGTAAATACTGCCTGGTCATTACTGCCGGTAAGCATTTCATTAGGGCTTATATCCTTAGCTACAACATACCCACTTATTGGCGCATACATGTTATAAACTGAGCCGCTTTTTAATTTATATAACCTATTGACCGCGCCCATACGCGATTGTTCGGCCTTTGCTTTTTCAAGTTCTTTTTTAGCCATTACCAGTTCCTTTTCGCTGGCCAGCTTGCCTTCATACATGTCCTGTACGCTTTGCAGGTTACGCTCGGCAATGCTCACATTGGCATCCGCATCTTTGGTCTGGCTCTGGTATCCGGCCACCTCAGTACTTTGTATACTTGCCAGCAGCTGGCCCTGCTTTACATAGTCACCCAATTCTGCATTAATTTTTATCACGCTTCCTCCCATAGCGGGGAACACCTGCGCCATGTTATTATTTTCGGCGGTTACCTTACCAAAAAGACGTATCTGGTTTTGTGCATTTTCTGTTTTAGCGGTTTCATATGTACAATCGTTATACATGGTTTCGCTCATAACAAATGCTGCTGTTTTATCGTCCTGCGTATTCTCTTCTTTTTTAGAGCATGATGCTAAAAAAACCGCGCATAAAACAGGGATATATATATATTTAAATTTTTTCATTTTTTAAAAGTTATTGGTTGCAGTTACATAATTAACCTGGGCAGCAGCAATAGCCAGCTGCTTCCTTACCCTTTCCATTTCGGCCTGGGCTTCGTTATAGGCTTCAAAAAAATCAGCAAACTCTATCATAGACACGTTACCTTTACGGAAGTTGGTATTTAAACCCGCAAACACCGTATCGAAATCTTCATTTATCATTTTGCTGATACGCTTGTATTCATCTACACTACGCGTGTAGTTTTCATAAGCTGCAAGCACTTCGTTCTTAATTTCAACTTCTTTATAAGCCAAACCTTTTTCCTGCTGCATCTTCTCGATTTTGGCAGACTGTATATTCCCCTGATTCCTGTCGAAAACAGGCAGCGGGATACCCAGACCTATATTATACTGGTTCATAAAAGCATCACCCTGCTGGTTGTACCCTGCCCTAAGTGTAATATCGGGTATGGCAAGCCTTTTTTGCAATGAAAGGTTTACCTTGCTCGCCTCAATGCCAAGTTGTGATTGCTTGTAGTCCGGCCTATTAGTCATGGATTTCTGAAGTAAATCATCATAACCAACCAATGCCGAACCGAACTTATCTGCATCTGCCTGCGTATAAACTGTACTTATAGGGCCGGTTACACCTAATAGTATGCCCAGCTTCTGCTGTTCTTCAATCATTGCAGCTGATTCCTCGGACTTGTCATTGTTTATTTTTACATAAACTGATTTAAGCCTTACCAGGTCTTTAAGTGCAACGTTATTTTTAGCCACCTGCTGCTCATAACCTGTAATAAGATCATCGAGCTTATCGAGCAGGCGGTTGTACTTTTCAATAATTTTCTGCTGATTGTGGAGCGTGAAAAAAGAATCCCAAATTTGCTGGCGCAGGTTTCTGGTAAGATCGGTAAACTCAGCTTCAGCTCTTTGCTTATCAAGTTTTGCCAATGCAATTTGTGATTTGCGCTTACCTCCCATCAAGATAAGCTGCTCCAGCCCTGCAACAAAGTTGCCGCTTTTACCCATAGGAAAATAAAGGTTTTCCTGTTGCTGGTATGCCACTACATCTGCGGTAATTTCGGGGTTAGGATACAGGCGCGACTGTACAATCTGTGCATCGGCCCTGTCAATATCATATTGCTGCGCTAACAGCAGGAAATTGTTTTTAAGGAAAAGTTCCTCGGCCTGCTGTATAGTGAGCGTTGCCGGCGCAACAGGTTGTGCGCCGGCTATGGCTGCATACAGTAATATACCTGCCGCAGCCATGCGTTTTAATAGTAAAATCATGGTAGTATAAAGCTTTAAATAATTGTATTGCATGCAGTAGTAATGCATACATGACTGCCACGCTTAGGTGCATAGCAATACTACAGGCCTTTAGCCTGCACTAAATTATTATGCTTCGGGAGGAGGGGAAACAATGTTTACCTGCGGAGATGCATAAACACGTGTTCTGTAAAATGGATTTTCGGCAACTACCTTGTAATTTTCTTCAACAGGCTGTCGAAACTCTATTACCGGCTGCTGCTCAAAAAGCCAGACTATTTTTTTTGCAGAAAATTTATTGGTAACCGGAGACTTTGAATGATTTTCAGGAATAGCATTCTCAATACACATTATATCTTCAAGCAAAAGCTCTACAATACTATCAATCTCCTCATAATCAACATCAACAGGACTATCGTCCAACAGCGTGTGCGGGGTATCGATACTAAAGTTTAGTATATGTAGTGCCATCATAAGCCACAATATTCTCTGTCCGATATGGTACTTGGTATACCTCATTAACTGCAAATTTAGGAATTCACAGCAGAAATCCTGCCAAAAAAGATTGAAAGTATATAAAAACTTTCAATCCGCCTATGTGACCTGAGAACGGGAAAAAGTATTTTTTTACTCTAATGAGGGTGTTTTAGCTGTGTTTATTCTTTTACAAATTTCATGCTGTTGTTCCCGATTTAAAATTTAAAAATCAATCAATTGAGCATTGAAAACTCATTAATTATAATAAAAAAGGCAACTTATAATGAGTTGCCTTTTTAATAGTGACTCCATCGGGGTCAAAACTTATTTTGAAACATGTAGTGTTTACGGGAGTTTTAGCGTGATTGAGAAAACGAGTGGTAACAGTGGGGGTAACATGATTACAAATTAATGACTTCACAAACTTCAAAAAAATTTGCATCACCAATCTTTAATGTATTATTTCCACAAAGGTACTTGTCCGTTGAGACAAGATAGACTGAACGTAAATTTGTGACGGGCTGTAACCATTGAAGGTATGGTATTAAATGTTTTCGAATTTGACTCACACTGACATTTTTCTTTTCCTTAATCACTAAAATTAAAATTCCATTATTTATTCCGGAGTAAAATTTTGCTGCTTTCACCAAGGCGCCTACATAGCCTTTTCTGGAAGTTCCTACTTCACATTCTAATATTATAGATTGAACCCCATTAGAAAGGACAACATCAGGTTTATAACCTGCCACAAGTTCTTGACCAGTTTTTATAATGGAATAGCCATCTGCTAAATGATGTAGACGTTTAAATACTAAGTCACGCATATTTGCAACACCTACTTTTTTGTATTTGAAAATATTATTACACTTTCTCTTAGCTCTT
>JBQGDS010000414.1:0-2145 GCA_052039185.1 Flavobacterium sp. | reverse complement strand
ACCTATCTCGTCAGCATAGCCAATTACATCCGCTTTCACGTTCGGATTGTCTTTCAGGTATTTCACTAAGAAGTTAATTCCGTTAACCGATTGTGCATTAGGCTGGTCTTTATTAAAGTCAAAGTAAACATTTACATAACCACCATTAATCAGTTCGGCAAGTTCAGCATTTACGCCTGCAACAACTTCCTGGTTTTTGGTTTCAATGTATGACTCAAGTTCGTCAGGAATTCCATTCTGGTTTTTATCGATAGTACGCCCTTTGCTGTCAACCGCTACACCTGTAATAGTGTTTGGCTCGGCATCAAGATAATCCGGCACACCGTCTTTATCAGAGTCGTCCATCATAGTCTCAAGCTCAGCAAGCCTGCCTTCCAGGTCTTCCAGGTCATCACGTTTTTCATCAACAAACCAGTCGGCATGCTGTTCGTGCTTTCCAAAATAATACGTTAAACCTAATGAAAGGTTATACAATGTACTGTCAAAACCCTGCTTTCCATCCCTGTCGTAACGAGAACCATCCCATGTCCTATGGTGGCTAAAGCTGTTGGTCATTGTAAAGTCTCCAGTTAATGCAAGCCTGTTCGATATCCTGTACTGTCCGGTTAAACCCATCAGGAAACTTCCTATATTATCTTCACCATTAAAACGGTCATTTCTCATTTGCGCTATACCAATACCCATATGTCCAAGAAGGTTCAGGCGCTTGGTAAACGTCTGGAAATCCATCATACGGCCAAGGTTAAAGTAACCCTGAAGGTTGGCGCTTATAATTTTTGTTTCAAACGGAAGGGATCCTTCGTCATTATTCAATACGTCATATCCTCCCTGAAACTTTAAACCTACTTTTGTATTGAACATGTACCTGAATCCAAGATCGGCATGAAAAAAGTTAGTAGCTTTAATATGATAGCCTGGCGCCATTGGATTTGTTGCCTTATTAATTCCGCCCTGGGCTTCAATAGACCATTTATTAAAATCATTGGCTCCTGTAACATTTTCATCATCTTCCTGGGCCCACAGGTTAGTTCCCAAGCATAGTAGTAAAATTGGAAGTACAAATTTCTTCATTTTCACGATTGTTTTCGGTAGGTTATTTGCTGTAAAAGTAATAATTTAAATTCTAGAAATTAAGCATTAACTTTATAGGCAATTAGATACAAAAATATACAATGTTTTCAATTACCAACCCTTTCGATTTAACTTTTTTATCTGAACACCAGTATATTACTGACATTCAGGCGATTTCAAAACTTGAAATTAGTAGGAAAACCTTTGTAAAATGGGGTGTTTTAAGCATACCGGAGCGTGTAAAATTTATTAATTTTTTAATAGATGCGTTAACAAAAAAACAACAAATATTAGCTAAGCAAAGCAGTTTAGAGATGGGAAAACCCCTAAAGCAAGCCATTGCAGAGGTTAAAAAGTGTGCTTTATTATGCAAATTTTATATAGAAAACTCAGAAAATTTCCTTAAAGGCGAACATATAAAAACAGATGCAAACGAAAGTTATACACTCCATGAACCCCTTGGGGTTATATTAGGTGTTATGCCCTGGAACTTCCCTTATTGGCAGGTATTCCGGTTTGCAATTCCTGCAATACTGGCGGGTAATACTGTTGTTGTAAAACATGCATCGAACGTAGCCGGATGCGCACAGCTTATAGAAGACCTTTTTACAGATGCCGGCTTCCCCGCAGGTGTCTATCAAAACCTTTTGATTTCAGGCGACCAGGTTAAAGCGGTTATAGAAAACCCAATTGTAAAGGCTGTATCACTCACAGGAAGTGAAAAAGCCGGAGCTTCTGTAGCATCAATTGCTGCAGCAAAAATTAAAAAATCGGTATTGGAACTTGGTGGCAGCAATGCTTTCATTGTACTTGAAGATGCTGATGTGGATAAAGCAGCTAAAGAAGCCGTTAAGGCCCGTATGCAAAATACCGGGCAAAGCTGTATTGCTGCCAAACGTTTTCTGGTACATGAAAAAGTATATGATGCTTTCCTGGAAATGTTTAAAACGGGGGTTGAAGCCCTTAAAAAAGGGAATCCGCTGGACATGGATACCGATATTGGACCGGTAGCCCGCGTAGATCTTGCTGAAGATATTGAAAAGCAGGTAAATAAGTCGGTAAAAATGGGCGCTG
>JBQGDS010000413.1:0-4032 GCA_052039185.1 Flavobacterium sp. | reverse complement strand
GCGAGCGCATTACCGACGATATCATATCGCAGTGCCACCAGTGTGGCAAGCCATGTGACAACCATACCAACTGTGCTAACGAAGCCTGCCACCTGCTGTATATTCAGAGTGACGATTGCAAAGGTGCTATGCACAACACCTGTTCATCAGAATGCCTTGACATCATCCAGCTGCCGGAAGAAGAGCAAAAAGCGCTTCGCCGTGGCATCATGAAAGGCAATATGATTTTCAAGAAAGGAAAATCAGATAAGCTTGGGTTTAAAAAGTCGGGGCAGGAAATATCCGATGTTGCGCTGGCAAAGGTGAAGCCTGCAGCCAAACGCATTAAAAAAGTACTAATAGGCAAAGGCGAACATTATTACCCTAAAGCAGGTGTAGGCCAGTTCACGCTGGAAAATGGAGAACTTAAAGTGGGTGACAAAGTACTCAACTCAGGCCCGAGCACAGGCCAGCAGGAACTGTCAGTTGAACAGATGCGTGTAAATGGCGGAGAGGGTACTACTGCTCCCGCCGGCGACAGGATAACGCTTAACCTGCCGTTCAGGATACGACTGTCAGACAAGCTTTATAAAATTTTAGAATAGTTTCCCCCTATATATATCTGAAACCTGTACGAAAGTGCAGGTTTTTTTATTTACAGGTATAAAGCCGTACCTTTACTATCCTAAAATTTTAATCATGAAAATAGAGATATGGAGCGACATTATGTGTCCGTTCTGCTACATAGGCAAGCGCAGGTTTGAGGCTGCACTGGCTCAGTTTGAAAACAAAGATGCGGTTGAGATAGAGTGGAAAAGTTTCCTGCTTTCGCCCGATGTTGAAACCAACCCTGATAAAAACATGCATGAATTCCTGGCAGAACACAAAGGTGTATCGGTAGAAGAGGCAAAAGAAATGCATGCTTACGTTGCCGACATGGCTTCTAAAAGCGGACTGGTATATGATTTTGACAATGCTATACCTGCCAACAGTTTTAATGCCCATCGCTTCCTGCATTTTGCCAAACAGTACGGCAAACAGGATGAGGCTGAAGAGAAATTGTTCAGCGCTTATTTTACCGAAGGTAAAAATATAGATGATGCCCAAACCATAACCAATATCGCTGCAGAATTAGGGCTTGATACTAATGCACTGGCTCAGGCTATGGGAAGCAATGCCTTTGTACAGGATGTAATTAACGATGTTGAAGAAGCACGGCAGATTGGCGTTCGTGGAGTACCTTTCTTTGTATTTAACCGAAAGTACGCCATTTCGGGCGCTCAGGAAAGCGATGCATTTTTACAAACACTGGAAAAAGCTTTTGGAGAATGGAAAGAAACGGCTGCACCTCAGCTTGATATTATACAGGGCGACAGTTGTGATGTTGACGGTAACTGCTAAAAGCTAATTACAACCACATAGAAATATAGTTTCAAATTTGAAAGTGATTCTATCTTTCTATGTGGTTAAAATTTTTATTTACCGAATAACAGCACATCGCTTACTACCACTTCAGTAATGTAGCGTTTCTCTCCGTTCTTATCATCATAAGCACGGTGGGTAAGTTTACCTTCTATAGCCACCTCTTTTCCTTTCTTTACATATTTCTCAATTATCTCGGCAGTCCTGCCCCAGGCAGTTACGGTGTGCCACTGGGTATCGGTTACTTTTTCGCCTTTGTCGTTGTAGTAATTCTCATTGGTTGCAATTACCAGTCGGGCAAGTTTTTTACCGGCTTCAAAAATTTTGATCTCAGGGTCATTACCCGCGTTGCCTATTAGCTGTACTTTGTTTTTTAATGCGTTCATGGCGTATAGAATTTTAATTGTTAGTGTTATTATTACACTGCAAAGATGTAATACACCACAATAACAAATTGGTTAATAATTGCTTAAAATCGGTTGTAGTTATTTGTAACCGTTTGTAATTGGGTTTATAATTTGTACCTTTAAGTTCCAAACAAGGAATTTATGCAAACCGAAATAAACAAAATTGAGCTCAGAAATTTACAGATAGAGGATTACAAGCAACTTCGCTTATCAATGCAGCATGCCTATACCGATGCCGAAATGGACATGGATGAACCCTATTGGGGCGAGAAAGATATTGAGCGCCTGCTTGAGATTTTCCCCGAAGGGCAACTGGTAGTTTTGGTTGATGACAAAGTAGTGGGCAGCGCACTTTCGCTGATTGTGGACTATAAAAAAGCGACATCTAACCACACCTACGAAAAGATAACCGGAAACTACAGCTTTGACACCCATGATTATGACGGTGAGGTTTTATATGGTATCGATGTTTTTATTGACCCTGAATACCGTGGCCTTCGATTGGGCAGGCGTTTGTATGATGCGCGTAAAGAACTGTGCGAACAGCTTAACCTAAAGTCAATCATATTTGCGGGCCGCATCCCTAATTATACCGATCATGCCGATGAGCTGACCCCAAAGGAATATATTGAAAAAGTACGCATGAAGGAAATTCATGACCCGGTACTTAACTTCCAGATAAGCAACGATTTCCACGTTATCAAAATAATGCGCAACTATCTTGAGGGTGACAAAAACTCACAGGACTATGCCGTATTGATGGAGTGGAACAACATTTATTACGAGAAAGAGCCTAAGCTTATCAATACCCGGAAAACGGTAGTGCGATTAGGGCTTGTACAATGGCAGATGCGTCCGCTTGCCAATGTGGAAACGTTGTTTGAGCAGGCAGAATTTTTTATAGATGCGGTATCAGGTTACGGTAGTGATTTTGCACTTTTCCCTGAACTATTTACGGCACCGCTTATGGCCGATTTCAACCATCTTACCGAAGCCGATGCCATTCGTGAAATAGCCCGCTATTGCGAACCTATCCGCAAGCGTTTCCAGGAAATGGCCATATCGTACAATATCAATATTATTACAGGCAGTATGCCAATGGTGGAAGACGGCAACCTGTACAATGTAGGCTTCCTTTGTAAAAGGGATGGTACCAGCGAGATGTATACCAAGATACACATTACGCCTAACGAAATCCATTATTGGGGTATGGTAGGCGGAAATGAAATTAAAACCTTTGATACCGACTGCGGTAAAATTGGTATCATGATATGTTATGATGTGGAGTTCCCCGAACTGTCTCGCCTTATGGCTGATGAAGGCATGGAGATACTGTTTGTACCTTTCCTTACCGATACGCAAAATGGCTATACCCGCGTAAGGCACTGTGCACAGGCACGAGCTATTGAAAACGAGTGCTATGTAGCTATTGCCGGATGTGTGGGCAACCTGCCGGGTGTAAATAACATGGACATTCAGTATGCGCAAACGGCTGTATTTACGCCATCTGACTTTTCATTTCCGTCAAACGGGATAAAGGCAGAAGCTACGCCAAATACTGAAATGACCCTGATTGTGGATGTGGATCTTGACCTGCTAAGGCAGCTTCATGAATTTGGAAGCGTACAGATACTGAAAGACCGCAGGCACGACCTGTATAAAATAAAAAAGGCAAACATTAAGCCAATACCTGCCAGCGATGCTACAGCCGAAACCAAACCTAAAAGAAAAAAGTGATGGACAGGTTATGCCCGGAATGCGGTGATAAAATCATAGGCCGCGAAGAAAAGAAGTTTTGCAGTGATGCCTGCCGTAATTACTTTAATAACAAGATAAACAAGGATACCACTAATTATATGCGTAACATTAATAACAAGTTGCGCCGTAATTATCGTATACTTGCCGAGGTAAACAGTGAAGGCAAAACAAAGACCACAAAAGCAAAACTGATAAGTAAAGGATTTGATTTTGATTACTTTACCAACCTGCTCAATACCAAAACAGGGAACACCTATTATTTTGTATATGAGCAGGGTTACATGCCACTTGAAAATGATTATTATATCCTCGTAAAAAAAGATATTTCCTGATGCAGATTTCCATATTAGGTTGTGGGTGGCTCGGCCTGCCGCTGGCAAACTCACTGATAACAGACGGTTATACAGTAAAAGGATCGACCACGACTGAAGAAAAAGTGGAAACCTTAGGTGAATCAGGTATAGAA
>JBQGDS010000412.1:0-7122 GCA_052039185.1 Flavobacterium sp. | reverse complement strand
CGCCGCCGCACCGGCACCGTCCCGATATCGCGACCGTCCATAATGATGCCTCCTTTTTATTTTAATAAATCAGCCACATATGGCATTAATGCTAAGTGACGTGCCCTTTTAACAGCTACAGATACTTTCCTTTGGTATTTAAGAGATGTACCTGTAAGGCGGCGAGGAAGTATTTTACCTTGCTCGTTTACAAATTTCAATAGGAAATCAGGATCTTTATAATCTACATATTTAATACCTGATTTTTTGAAACGGCAGTATTTCTTCTGCTTGTTCGTTTCTATATTCAAAGGCGTAAGATATCTGATATCCCCGTCTTTTTTTCCTTTAGCTGACTGCTCTATAGACATAATTAGTTTGCTTTAGTTTTAAGTTTTTCTCTTCTTCTCTCAGCCCAAGATACAGCGTGCTTGTCAAGAGCTACAGTTAGGAAGCGCATAACGCGCTCATCCCTGCGGAATTCAGTTTCAAAAGCGATAAGGATATCTCCCGGAGCTTCAAATTGGAAAAGTGTGTAAAATCCGCTTTTCTTGTGCTGGATTTCGTAAGCCAGTTTTTTAAGGCCCCAATCCTCTTTAGCTACCATCTTAGCCCCTCTTGAAGTAAGAAAATCTTCAAACTTGCTTACTGTTTCCTTTACCTGGGTTTCAGATAAAACGGGATTCAAGATGAAAACAGTTTCATAATGATTCATACTAATAATATTTATTTGTTATAAAAATTGGGTGCAAAAATAGTCATTTTTATTTAATCTGCAAGCCCTATTTTACAATTCTCAGATAACTTAACAAAGTTAATTTTTTATTATATTTGTAAAACATCCAAAAAACCAAACCATATTTGCTAAACATTACAAACCTTACTATCAATGAAACTTAACTGTGTAGTTGTTGACGACAGCACCATACAGAGAATCACCTTGGCCAAACTGGTTAATGAACATCAGGACCTTAACCTTGTTGGTGATTTTTCCAATGCTTCGGAAACGCGCAACTGTATCCTAAACAAGCCGGTAGACCTGCTTTTCCTGGATATTGAAATGCCTGTACAGAGTGGTTTTGACCTGTTGGACGGTTTAAAAAACCGGCCTCAGATCATTTTCGTTTCGGCAAAAACCGATTATGCTCTCAAGGCTTTTGACTATGCCGCGATAGATTACCTGCACAAGCCCCTGACCAAAGAACGCTTTAACAAAGCAGTACAAAAGGCCATTGACCTGCATCAGATGAAAAAAGACGGACCGGAAGACGATGGCGAATTCATCTTTGTAAAAAGCAATCTTAAAAACTTTAAGGTGTTTATCTCAAAAATCAACTGGATTGAAGCTTTTGGCGATTATGTAAAGATAATCACGGAAGATGAAAACCACCTGGTACTCTCTACCATGAAATCTTTTGAGAATGACTTGCCGAAAGACCGTTTTATGCGTGTGCACAAATCCTACATTGTAAACATAAAAAAGGTGCAGCGCTTCAACAGCAAATTTGCCGAAATAGGCAATACCAAAATCCCGCTTAGCCGTAATAAAAAGGAAGAACTGGCTAAGGCGCTTAATAAGCCTGGAAATTAACATCAAGTGATGTCTGATAGTGAAATTATTGATTTTTACTACTCTGCCGCTACCGCAGAAATAAAAGAAAGCTGGTTTGAGTTTAGTCAAAACGAATGCTGGTACAATTACATCCTTAACTTACCCGATAAGGAGCGAGTAACTTATTTAGTAACAGTACTTGATGACCAGGTTTATAATGGTGGATTTAACCAATATTTTGTGAATGGTTATGGACAATTCGCAACTCTAACGATAAATGCATTAAAGCTAATTCAAGCTGAAGCGATGGCTGAATTAGTTAAACTCGGCACTGAAAAAGTTAATGCGCCAAAGTATGATGACTTCACATTCAGACAAAAGTTGCTAAGAGGAGAAATAGAAGCATTGTATGAAGATGACTCCTTAGATAATTACCTTGAGACACTTGACGAGAAATACACAGAATATCCTCAGAATATTGGTAAGCTATTAAGCAATTATCTAAGAAAGACCTAATATACTCATTTAATAAGTCAACACTTCAATAAGGATCGGCATTAACCGAAACTTTTATCGACTTGTACTGCACTACGGCATCAAAGCTTTGCAATATTCTTGAAATTGCGGTTTTGGTGCCGGACAGTGTGCCGCCCTGTGGTATTTTTATCATTATAGTCCTTATAAATTCATTCCTTATCCTGCTAATAGCAGGCTCTTCCGGCCCAAGTACAGGAATATCCAGCTGTTGCGAAAGCACATTGTAAAGCCACATGGCGCCATCCTTGAGCTTCTCATAATCACGGTGTTTCAGCGTAAGGCGAACCAGCCTGTAATAAGGTGGATACTTATAAACATGCCTTTCATACAGCTGCTCGCGGAACATGCTTTCATAATCATTATCAGTAACCTGCTGAATAATATTATGCAACGGATTGTACGTCTGGATCATAACTTTACCCCTGTCACCTTTACGGCCTGAACGGCCTGCAACCTGTACCATCATCTGGTAGGCACGTTCAAACGCGCGAAAATCAGGCTGGTATAACATATTATCAGCGTTAAGTATCCCTACAAGGCTCACATTGTCAAAATGCAGGCCTTTGGCAAGCATCTGTGTCCCTACCAAAATATCAATCTCCCTGTTTTTAAAAGCATCAATTATTTTTTCATAGCCGAATTTCCCGCGGGTGGTATCCTGGTCCATCCGCCAGGAATTCTTATCAGGAAAAAGCTCCTTCAGTTCCATCTCTATCTGTTCGGTACCGAAACCTTTTGTATCCAGGTCAGCCGAGTGGCAATGATGGCAATGTGTAGGCTTAGCAATATTATAACCGCAATAGTGACAGCGCAACTGGTTTTTATATTTGTAATAGGTAAGGCTTACATCGCACTGTGGGCATTGAGGTACATGCCCACAGGTCATACACTCCACCCATGGCGAAAATCCGCGGCGGTTCTGGAACAGGATAACCTGCTTGCCTTCAGCGAGTGTTGCCGATACAGCCTGTATAAGTTCATCACTAAAGTGCCCTGTCATCTGCTTCCGCTTGTATTTATCCTTAAGGTCAACCAATACAATTTCCGGCGGCACCACATTGCCATAACGCTCTTTCAATTCCACATAACCGTACTTACCGCTGTTCACATTAAAATAAGTTTCAATGGCCGGCGTAGCGGAGCCTAATAATACCTGTGCGCCAAATGCATTGGCCAACACTATAGCTGCATCGCGGGCGTGATAACGCGGAGCCGGATCCTGCTGTTTAAATGTCTGCTCGTGTTCCTCATCAATAACTATAAGTCCCAAGTCATGAAATGGCAGGAATAGTGCCGAACGCGCCCCTATAACTATTTTTGCTTTATCCGAGTTTTCCAGAACCTGCTGCCATGCTTCAACACGTTCATTATTGGTATATTTGGAATGGAAAACCGCTACCTGGTTACCAAAATAGGCAGTAAGCCGCACAACAAGCTGGGTAGTAAGCGCAATTTCCGGCAAAAGGTACAGCACCTGTTTTCCCCGGTTTATATATTCTTCAATCAGCTTTATATAGATTTCCGTTTTTCCGCTTGAGGTAATACCATGTAATAACGTAACAGGATGCTTATCAAAATTTTGCTTAACAGATTCTAAAGCTTCCTGCTGTTTTTCACTCAGTTTAAAACCGGCATCATCGTTACCTTCAAATGCCACCCGATCCTCCTCTAAATGAAACTCTTCAAAAATCTCCTTATCAACCAGTGATTTTATTGTAGCAGAAGTAACACCTGCATCAACCAGCTTTTTAGCAGTAACAGGTTTCTTTTCCCTTGCCTGAAGCTGAAAATACAACAGCACCGCTTCACGCTGTTTTTGTGCGCGTGACAGCAGTTCCATCAGCCCGCTTAGTCTTTCCTGATCCATAAACTCAGGCTGTAGCCTTATATATTTTACCAGCTTAGGCTTGTACTTTTCATTTATCTCTTCCTGGAGCTGGACAGCATTTTTGGCGATAAGCTTATTGATTACAGGAAGTATCGTTTTTTTATTAAGTATAACTGCTACCTCCTGTACCTTTAATGCAGACTGTTGCTGCAACGCGTCATATACTAAGAATTCATCATCCGTTAGGTCTGCGGCAGCAGGAGTAAATTCTTTCTGCGCGGTAATTATAGTTTCACTTTCCAGAAGAAAACCTGACGGCATAGCGGTTTTATACACTTCGCCGATACTGCACATGTAGTATGACGCTATCCATTGCCAGTGCTGTAGCTGTATTTCGGTTACAACAGGGCGCTCGTCAAGTATCTGGTGGATTTCTTTAGCCTGGTAAAGCTGTGGCGGATTTTGGTGTTTTTGTATAACAAGGCCTGTATACAGCTTTCCTTTGCCAAAAGGCACTGCCACCCGCATGCCAATATTTATATACTCAAATTCTGCTTCGCTTACAGCATAGGTAAAAGACTTAGGCAGGGCTAACGGCAGGATTACTTCTATAAAATAAGGCATATACTATAATTGAATTACAAATATAGTTGATTTGTTGATGAGTTTATTTGTTGACAGACCCAATAAAGACAGATAACCCGGTACAGATGCTAAATAAAAAACACTTCCGGTTTGGAAGTGTTTTCAATTTATATGTTTATCTTGAACAACCAACATTCAGGTTTCTGAAATTTGGTTACCGGGACTGGATGTTGTTATTTTACCCTGTGCCATACCTGTGTACGGCCAAGTAGTGATACACCCATGTAACCGCGTACTTTCAGCTTGTCTTTACCGTCAAGTGAGATGGTACAGCTATACAGCTTGCCCTTTTGCGGATCAAGGATATCACCATCCGTCCACTCATTACCATCTTTGGTAAGGCCTTTAATAATTACAAGGCCTAAAACAGGCTTGCCTTTATCTGCGCCTTTGCATTTGTCGCACTTGGTGTTCTTCTTGGCTGGGTTAAGTATCTCTACCACCTTACCGTAAATTTTTCCGTTGCTTTCGTAAACTTCAACAATACTCTTGGCTTCGCCCGTTTCGTCGTCAATTGTTTTCCACTTTCCGGTTACCTGTGCCTGAACCGAAAAGATACCCGCAACAGCTACGAAAAGGAATGTCAAAAAGTAATTCTTCATAATAATGCCTGTTTAATTTTGTTAAATATATAAATTTTTTCTTTTCAATTTATGGATTAGCGCATTTAATTCGAACCCAAGGAGCAAAATAAAGCAGTTTATCCATATATAAAGCATTAATACAAGTAATGTGCCAATAGACCCATACAACTCATTATACTTGCTGAAGCGAACCACGTAAATACCAAAAAGATAAGACGTTACCACAAATAAAACCGTGGTTAGTACCGACCCATAACTGAAAAAAGCAGCCTGGCGCGTTTCTTTTGCAGCAAACTTAAAAAGTATCGACGTACCGGTTAAAATCATAAGCACAAGGAAAACATACCGGCCTATCTCCAGCAGGTAAATATCATCGGTAAGGAACCCTTGGTCTTTCAGCATGTGTATTAAAACTTCAAGGGTAAGAATTGCCACAACAGTTATGATAAGCAGGAATACAAATATGAGCGATATGCCTATTGCTACCGCATACTGCCTGAAAAATGTACGTTTAATAGTGATATGCATACTGCTCTGGAAACCACTCAGCAACGCATTCATACCATTACTCATAAGCAGCACCGCCAAAAGAATACCTATGGAAAGTAGGCTGCTGTAACTGGTATTCATAATATCCTTAAGTATTTTCTCTATTGCCTCGTAGGTGTTAGGCGGAACATTATCTGCTACGAACAGCAGAAAATCTTCCTTAAAACCCTCAATAGGAATATACGGAATAAGGTTAAGCAGGAAAAGCAGGAATGGGAAAAGTGACATAAAGAAGCTGAATGCAATAGAGCCTGCCCTGTACGACACATCGCCGTTTACAATCCCGGTAATGTATAGTTCCAGCAGATGATACAGTGTTAAACCTTCCGAATATGGCAATTTTATGCTTTTACCAATTCGTACAAGGTATTTTACTACAGGTATGCGTTCAAGCTTATGTTCCAGTTCTGCCGACATTAAAATGCTTTTAGGCTAAGGTCAAGGTTATAGATAGAATGCGTTAACGCCCCCGAAGAAATATAATTTACACCGCATTCGGCATAATGGCGCATTGTCTGCTCATTGATACCGCCCGATGATTCCGTCTGGCAATAGTCGCCAATTACGGCAACGGCCTCACGGGTTTGGTCGTAATCAAAATTATCAAGCAGTATGCGGTGTATACCCGGGTTAGCTATAATTTCCCTAACCTCATCCAAATTCCGTGCCTCAACAATAATTTTAAGGTCAAGATTGTTGGCACGAAGGTATTCATGTGTTTTGGTAATCGCTTCGGTAATGCCGCCGGCAAAGTCAATGTGGTTATCCTTCAGCATGATCATATCATACAGCGCAAAACGGTGGTTTTCGCCCCCTCCTATTTTTACCGCCCATTTTTCGAGCACACGTATTCCAGGCGTTGTTTTGCGGGTATCAAGCACTTTGGTGCCGGTGCCTTCTAAAATATCAACATATTTTTTGGTTTTGGTGGCAATGGCGCTCATGCGCTGCATAGCATTCAGCACCAGCCTTTCGGCTTTTAAAATGCTTTGTGAACTACCCGAAACGTGAAAAGCCACATCGCCATACTGCACCGCAGTACCATCCTGCAGAAACACCTCAACAGTAAGGTTTGGGTCTACCTTGTTAAATACCTGTTTGGCAAATTCTACACCGGCAAGTATACCGGTATCTTTTACCAGGAGTTTGGCTCGACCTGTAGCATCGGCAGGTATGCAGGCAAGAGATGAATGATCGCCCGGGCCTACATCTTCACGCAGGGCATTGGTTATTATTATTTCAAGTTCTTTTTGGAATTGTTCGTCAGAAATCATGCAAATTGTTTGTTTAGGCTAAAATAGGGAATTTTTAAGCTAATTAAGAAATATTGTAGATTACAATTTGTAGATATTGATACCTCTTAACTATATTTACCACACTAAATTAATATGTACGTACCTCAAAACATAGCAAGGCTAAATCATCTACTTAATCTCTATAGCTTATCT
>JBQGDS010000411.1:0-3468 GCA_052039185.1 Flavobacterium sp. | reverse complement strand
TAAGTTCTTTCAGAAAAACCCAACACCAAGTATTTTCGATGCTTTACAGAATATCAACGGTGTGCGCCCTCAACTCAATTGCAATATCTGTAATACTGGCGATATCCACATTAACGGTTTAGAAGGTCCGTATACTATGGTAATGATTGATGGAATGCCCATTGTGAGCAGTCTATCTACGGTTTATGGGCTGTCTGGAATTCCAAATTCGTTGGTAGAAAGGGTAGAGGTGGTAAAAGGTCCGGCTTCTTCTTTATATGGGAGCGAGGCAGTTGGTGGTTTAATTAATATCATCACTAAAGATGTAAGTAAAGCCCCTTCGTTAAGTGCCGATTTCATGACTACAAGTTACTTGGAGCACAATTTTGATTTGGGATTTAAGGCAAAAATTCATCCAAAAGTGAATGTACTGACGGGTTTGAACTATTTTAAGTATGGCAACAAAGTAGACCATAACCACGATAATTTTACCGATGTTACATTACAGGACAGGTTTTCCATATTTAACAAGTGGAGCTTTGAAAGGAAAGACAATCGCATAGCCAGTATAGCAGGGCGGTACGTATATGAAGACCGTTGGGGTGGCGAATTGCAATGGAATAAAAGCTATCGTGGCAGCGACCAGGTTTATGGGGAAAGCATATATACCCGCCGTGCAGAACTTATAGGGCTATATCAATTACCGGTAGGCGAAAGGATTTTTACACAGTATTCATACAACTGGCATGACCAGAACAGCTGGTACGGCACAACGCCCTACATGGCCAATCAGCAGGTGGCATTTGTGCAAACCTACTGGGATAAGCAGCTAGGCGAAAACCATAATTTTCTGCTGGGTGCAGCATTGCGCTATACCGCTTATGACGATAACACGCCTGCTACTGCCGGAACGGATGGTTCAAACAATCCGTCGCGTAAAGCATTACCGGGATTATTCGTTCAGGATGAGTGGAGCATTAACGAAAAGCATAAATTACTGGGTGGGTATCGTTATGACCATGACAGCGACCACGGAAGCGTGCATTCGCCACGCATAGCCTATAAATTTTCGCCTAATGCCAATAATGTGGTACGGGCAAGCTTTGGTACGGGTTTCAGGGTTGTAAATCTTTTTACCGAAGACCATGCGGCGCTCACGGGTGCGCGTGAAGTAGTAATAACCGAAGCCCTAAAACCTGAACGTTCCTATAACGGCAACCTTAACTATGTGTTGAAAATACCTACTGAAAGCGTTATGTTGGGTTTTGATATTACAGGCTTTTATTCCTATTTCACCAATAAGATTGTAGGCGATTTTGATGCCGACCCGAATAAAATTATCTATGATAACCTTAGGGGGCATGCCATATCGCAGGGCATATCATTAAATACTGATATAACCTTTACATTTCCGCTGAAAATACTGGCTGGGATAAGTTATATGAATGTATACCAGATGGAAGACCGCGGCTCGGGCAACCTTGAACGTGTGGTACAGCTGCATGCACCAAAATGGTCGGGCACGTTTGTAGCCAGTTATTCACTGCCATACAATTTGAGTGCCGATCTTACAGGAAATTTTTATGGCTCTATGCGCCTGCCGGTTTTACCGAATGACTACAGGCCGGAGTTTTCGCCCTGGTTTTGTATTGCTAACCTGCAGCTGACAAAGAAATTTGATTATGGGCTGGAATTTTATGGTGGGGTAAAAAACCTTTTTGACTTCGTACCTAAAAATCCTATCATGAGGCCGTTCGACCCTTTTGACCGTACTGCTGATGACCCTGTTACTAACCCGAACGGTTATACATTTGACCCGAGTTACAACTACGCATCAATGCAGGGCAGGAGACTGTTTTTAGGCGTGCGCTATAATCTTTTATAATATGAATAATCTTTGGCTCATATTATTTTTATTTACAACCAGTGTACTATTGTCACAGGAAAAAAACACAGTGTCGTTTGAAGAACTTCCTTCTAAAATGCAGGCTGAGCCAAGGCCTATTCTTATAAAAGTACATACGAAGTGGTGCAGCATCTGTAAAATACAGGACAAACGAATAGAAAAAAGTCCTGAGCTGAAGAAGGCACTTTCTGAAAAAGTATACTACCTGCAACTGGATGCTGAAACGAAAGAAACTATTGTTTTCAATAACAAAGTCTATAAATTTATACCTCATGGTACAACAGGCGGACTTCATGAGCTGGCAGCACACCTTTGCGGTACAGGCAATGCCTACCCATGCTGGGTGATTTTAAGCCCCGGCTATAAAAAGCTGTCGCAGTACAGCGGACTCCTTACTAGCCGGGAACTACTTAAAACCATCGGTGAAAAACTATAATCTCAAATTAAACTTATAAACGCTGTTGCTCCTGTGTCTGCTGCCTGGTTTTGGCGCCTTCAAGTTTCTGGTTACCCAGGCGGTACCTGAACTGTATACGGAAACTCCGGTTGTCATTGTAATTACTGCTGTATAACGACTGGTTGGCATATCGTGTAATGATCGTTTGCTCCTGCCCCCTGTATATGTCAGATAGTATAAGTGTAACTTCGCCATTGCCATCAAAAAATGTTTTCCTGATACTTAATGATAACCCTGAAAGAGCAGCTACTTCATATGTAGCCTGTGCAGTAGCCGACTGGTAAAAAAAGTTAGCCTCGGCAGTCAGGTCTTTCTTTTTTGTCAGTGTAAAACGGTTATTACTGTTTACAGAATAATTCCAGTTATCATTATTATACAGGTTACCATCTACACCCTGGAAGGTGTTGTTGCTGAACCTTCCTGATAAATATACGCCTGATGTCCACCAAGGGAGTAGTTCCAGGTTGCTGTTAAAATCTATTCCGTAATTAATGTTCTTTTTAATATTTGTAATTTGTGTAACAAAGGTGGTAGTAGCATAATCTTGGTATATTATTTCCATGGAAGGATTTTTCTCGTAATTATAATACAAGTCAAAATTATACTTGTTTTTCAGTGTGTACTGTAGATTCGTATTGTGCGATATAGCCGCCTGCAGGTTAGGATCACCGGTAGTATAGGTATATGGGTCAGCATACGTGCGGAACGGGTTCAGCCAGGAATACAATGGGCGGGTTATCCGTTTGCCGTACGATAATCCTATCTGGTGGTTATCATTTGCCTTGTACATACTGTAAAATGTAGGGAACAGTTTAAAATAATCCTGGGTGTTGACTTCGGCTGTAGTGACTGAGTTTCCTTTCAGATGGGTGTATTCACCCCTTAATCCGCCTTTAAAGCTCCACTTGCCAAATTCACGGTCATAGCTCACGTATCCTGCATAGACTGACTCATCATAAAGGAAAATGTTTGATCGGCCGGGATTGTTTACCAGCACACCTCCCGATTCGTTAAAAAAGTCCAGGCTGCTGTCGGCATTTACATTTCCGTAGCGCACGCCTGTTTCAAAATTGCGTCCTTCGCCCTGGGCAGTATAGTCTGCCTGAGCCGAAAACAATTTTATCCT
>JBQGDS010000410.1:0-2473 GCA_052039185.1 Flavobacterium sp. | reverse complement strand
GACTATGCTCCAGACTTCCGCCAAAAGATAGCAGACAGCTGGCCGCAAAGTATTGACGACAGCCACGCCCGTAATGACTGGAACTGGAAACACGATTATGACCTGGACAGCATGACAGCCGATATGCTGATGCATTTAAAGGAAACAGCAGAGTAAGCTTTAAATAACAAAACGCCTTTCGATTGAAAGGCGTTTTGTTTATTAGTGTAATAAATAGCGATTAGTCAATAACCATTTCCGGGATTTCGCCTTCTATTATCAGGTTGCCTTCAGTAGCTTTTTTAATATCATCTACAGTTACGCCCGGCGCACGTTCCAATAGTTTAAAACCTTCAGGAACAATTTCAAGTACGGCAAGCTCAGTGACTACTTTTTTTACGCAGCCTACGCCTGTAAGAGGAAGTGAGCAACGCTTCAGCAGTTTAGATTCGCCTGCCTTGTTAACATGCATCATGGCAACAATGATATTTTCGGCTGATGCTACAAGATCCATAGCACCACCCATACCCTTTACCATTTTACCCGGAATTTTCCAGTTGGCAATATCACCGTTTTCAGCTACTTCCATAGCACCAAGTATAGTAAGGTCAACTTTTTGTGCGCGTATCATGCCAAAGCTTAACGCAGAGTCGAAAAACGATGCACCCGGCAGGGTAGTTATGGTTTGTTTTCCGGCGTTTATAACATCGGCATCTTCTTCTCCTTCATAAGGGAAAGGCCCCATGCCCAATACACCATTCTCACTCTGGAACTCAACCGATATATCTTCGCGTACATAATTGGCCACAAGGGTAGGGATACCAATACCAAGGTTAACAAAATAACCGTCCTTAACTTCTTTTGCAATACGTTTTGCAATTTGTTCTTTATCTAACATAAAATGTATCAATTTTTTAATGTAACGATGTACCAATTACTTATCGCGACATATTATTTTTAGTTGTACTTAGGATTTTATAAACAATTAATCCTATTTCATTTATTTTAGTTTTTAAAGCTTCGTCAAAAGGATAGGACGGAGCCTTTTCGCATAATAAAAGCCAGTATTTTGTTTCTTCCACCTCTTTGGCAGCTATTTTTACTTTGTGGACAAAATCAGCACGGCTTTCGGCATTTTGTGCTTCATGCAGATTAGCACCTATGCTTGTGCCTGACCTTAAAAGTTGTCTTGCTATAACAAATTGTTTTCTTGACTCAAGCATTTCACAAAATGCAATTATTGCCACAGAAAAATCAATTGATTTAGTTACAATTACATTTTCTTTTTCCACACAATTGCTACATTAGAAAATTGTTGAATTGTTTTATTGACGCTTGCGTACTGTTCGTTGTTCAATACGTTTCTCATACTTCTCTCCCTGGAAAATCCTTTGTACAAAAATTCCCGGGATATGTATAAAATTAGGATCAAGTTCCCCTACAGGAACAAGCTCTTCCACTTCAGCAATAGTAATTTTTGCAGCGCCCGCCATGCACGAGTTAAAGTTACGTGCAGTACCTTTAAAAATAAGGTTTCCGGCTTCGTCACCTTTCCATGCCTTTACAATTGCGAAATCAGCTTTATAAGCTTCTTCCATTATGTGCATTTTGCCATTAAATTCACGTGCTTCTTTACCTTCGGCAACTTCAGTACCATAACCTGCAGGAGTGTAAAATGCAGGGATACCTGCCTGTGCAGCACGGCATTTCTCAGCCAGTGTACCCTGAGGGGTAAGTTCTACCTCAAGCTCACCGCTAAGCATCTGGCGTTCAAACTCAGCATTTTCGCCTACGTATGAGGATATCATTTTTTTGATCTGTTTTTTTTGCAGGAGCAGTCCAAGACCAAAATCATCAACACCTGCATTGTTAGATATACAGGTAAGTCCTGATATGCCTTTAGTAACAAGTTGTGCAATACTGTTTTCAGGGATGCCACAAAGCCCGAAGCCACCCAGCATGATAGTCATATTATTTTGCACATCATGCAATGCTTCTTCTACATTTTGTACTTTTTTATTAATCATACAATTTATTTTAGTTTCTGCGGATAAATATATAAAAAAATGGCGTGGTACAGCCAAGTATTATAAACTTGATCCGGTAAAAAATTAAGTTTTAAGGTAAGCTGTTAATAAAAGCTGCGCAGGCATTGAGTGTTAAATCGGGAGCTTCTTTATGTGGTGTATGGCCAATGCCCGGCAGTATGAAACTTTCAGCTTTACCACTTGTACCTTTAACTGTTTTTTCAACCTGTAGTATTGAACCAAATTCATCTGCCTTACCCTGAATAAACAAAAGAGGACATGTTATAGCAGGCAAAAAATGTTCAATATTCCAGCTCCTGAAATCATTTCGTGTCCAGGTTTCTGTCCAGGCTTTAAACAATGTATCAACTTTATTTCCATGGTATTTTACCAGGCGTTCGGCAAGGTTGGTTGTTTTATAAGCCTCCATTGCTGCCCTTATACCGCCAAGAGTTACCTCTTCTACA
>JBQGDS010000409.1:0-2303 GCA_052039185.1 Flavobacterium sp. | reverse complement strand
TGATAAGGAGCGCGACCGTGGTTCAGGCAATATCAAGACCTATCTGGTGGTGCTGTATAAAAAATACAGTATACCTGTATCGGCATTTATCCTTACAATTATTGCGGTAGCGGTCTCATCCATGAAACGCCGTGGCGGTATGGGGGTAAACCTTGCTGTGGGTATAGGTTTGGCTTTTACATTTATTTTCTTTGATAAAGTATTCGGCACAATGGCCGAAAAATCCAGCATACCGCCCATTCTGGCAGTATGGTTTCCAAATATTACTTTTGGTATTTTAGCTATATACCTGTTACGCAATGCCAAACGATAGGGTTAAGAATTATCTGCACCTGCATTTCATAGTTTTTGTATGGGGCTTTACTGCCGTGCTTGGCAAACTTATAAGCATCGGTGCCTTTCCGTTGGTTTGGTTTCGTATGTGTATTGGTGTGGCGCTTATGGCGGTTTATGCCTTTGCAGCAAAAGTGCCGTTGGCTGTTTCGTCAAAAACACTTTTAAGGTTTGTAGTGGCAGGGCTTATCATTGCGGTACACTGGTTTACTTTTTTTGAAGCTATCAAGGTTTCGAATATTTCAATCACACTGGCCTGTTTAAGTACAGGCGCGTTCTTTGCATCAATACTGGAATCGGTTATATATGGTAAGCGTATAGTTGGTTATGAGCTTCTAATGGGTTTTATAGTGATTATTGCCTTGTGTATAATAATTTATGGTGATTTCCTTATGGCGTTGCTTGGGTATTTAATAGATGGTAGTTATACAGCAGGGCTTGCCGGAAAACTATTTGCCGAAATGCAGCTGGCGCGTGGCGATATGTTTTGGGGAGTTATAATTGCACTTATATCTGCTTCATTATCGGCTACATTTGCCATAATTAATGGCCGGTTTGCCACACAATACAATCCTGTTGCAATATCACTTTATGAACTTTTAGGAGGTATTTTCTTTTTCTCGGTATATATGTTTTTTGCCGGAGAATTGACACTGCAGTTCTTTACCCTTTCAGGTTCCGACTGGTTATGGCTTTTCATATTGGGGTCGGTATGTACTGCCTATGCACAAATAGGCGCTGTACAGGTAATGAAAACCGTAACACCCTATACTATGATGCTTACAATTAATTTGGAACCTGTGTACGGAATACTGCTTGCGCTTATTGTATTTAAGGATACTGAACACATGAGCGCGGCATTTTACATCGGTGCAGCCATAATTATCATTACAGTGATACTCAACGGTATACTTAAGAATTACGGTAAAACAAAAAACTAAATAATTGTTAAGCTTTCTGTCTCAACTAAAAATTTTATCTTTGTAGGCTGAACACACAAATAAATCTCCTTATACTATGGAATATTTAGATTTTGAACTTCCGATTAAAGAGCTTGAAGACCAGCTGGATAAATGTACGATTATAGGTCAGGAATCGGATGTGGATGTATCTAATACATGTAAACAGATTGAAAAGAAACTGGAAGAAACCAAGAAAAAAATATATAAAAACCTTACGGCATGGCAAAGGGTTCAGCTATCAAGGCACCCAAGCCGTCCGTATACAATGGATCATGTAAAAGCGCTTACCGAAGGCACATTCCTTGAGCTTTTTGGTGATCGTGCTTTTAAAGATGATAAAGCCATGATTGGTGGTCTTGGTAAAATTGGCGGTCAGTCATTTATGATTATTGGACAGCAAAAAGGTTATAATACCAAAACCAGACAGTACCGTAACTTCGGTATGGCTAATCCTGAAGGTTACCGCAAGGCGTTAAGGCTTATGAAAATGGCCGAAAAGTTTGGTATTCCTGTAGTAACGCTTGTTGATACACCGGGTGCATATCCTGGTCTTGAAGCAGAAGAACGCGGGCAGGGCGAAGCTATCGCTCGAAATATTATTGAAATGGTACGCCTTAAAACCCCTATTATTACCGTTATAGTAGGAGAGGGTGCATCGGGTGGTGCATTAGGTATAGGTGTTGGAGATAAGGTATATATGCTGGAGAATACATGGTACTCGGTAATTTCGCCGGAATCATGTTCATCTATACTTTGGAGAAGTTGGGAATATAAGGAGCAGGCTGCCGAAGCACTTAAGCTTACATCGTACGATATGAAGAAGCAGAACCTTATTGACGATATTATACCTGAACCGCTTGGAGGTGCCCATTATGACAGGGAAACTACATTTAAAAGCGTAGAAGAATATATATTGAAAGGCTTTAATGAACTGAAAGACTTATCAACAGAAGAGCTTGTAGCGCAAAGGATGGATAAGTACAGTAAAATGGGCGAATTTAAAGAATA
>JBQGDS010000408.1:0-3704 GCA_052039185.1 Flavobacterium sp. | reverse complement strand
GTCTTATAACCTAACGACTGGAAGACTATAGTATAATCTCCGGGTTTTGTAATGTTAAGTTCGTAAGCGCCATCATCATTAGCTGAGGTGTTATTATAAGTTCCCTGAATGGCAACAGCTGCATATGGTACGGGTGTGCCGTCAGCTGTGGTTATTTTTCCTTTTATCTGCGAAAAGGAAGTAAAATACAGTAAGGTAAAGAGCAGTAAGGTGATTTTTTTTAACATAGGTAGCAGGTTGTGGTTTAGTAGATAACGCAAAATACAGTATGTTCTTACAACCTGCAAAAAATTGTTGGCTTTTGTTTAGCAATAGTATTTATGAAGATGTAGTAAATTTGGCTTAAAATTATATCCCATGGCCAAGAAAATAACCGAAGCAATAATCAGGAAAGATACTACCATTGCAAAAACACAGTTTGACAAGGAATGGTTTTATTCGGTAAAGGATATGGAAGACTACCTCAATGAAGACCTTTCGGCTGTTGAGACAGTTACTTTACCTGTAATTATTGCCGGAGAAGAGTACATTGTAAAATGTGCAACCTGGGAAGACATACAACGTGCTTTGGTCAAAGAACCATTGGAGGATTTTCGTGCCAGTGTATTGAGAAGCAGGAAAAAGTAAAATACTATTCCAGTATATCCAGGAATGTAAGCCCGAAAATTACCCCGTGACCCTTAAATCCGTTTTCATAAGAGCGTACATAATCCACGCGCAGGAAACGGAATTTACCCCATCCTACATTATCAAGCCCTACGGTAAACTCCATGTAAGGATTACGTTCAGGTATACTTAATAAGTGGTAGCCTGCCACAAGATGATAATTTAGCTTATTGAAAAGCGGCAGCATGTGGGTTAAATAGCCTTTAAAATTATGCTCCAGGTGCGCTTCAAGGTATTTGTCATTCGTACTATGGTCATAATACGGCAACAGATTGAAAACATTCAGATAACGCTCTGATTTGCCAATATAAGTCTGATTGCCGTTAAAGTGCCTGTAGTCAACAAACGAAATGTTGTCGGAATTAAAAAACTTGCCTGCACGCACGCTCATCCCCAGCTCACCTTTATTTCCTGCAGGTATATCATACGTTACCCTTCCTGACAGGTGGTCAAAATTATAATCGTCAATACTTGAGCTAAAGCCTTTTTCATACTTCAGGAACAGGCGCGGATATTTAGGACTTGGCACATTAAATTTACCATCGGGCCTGCGGATATAACGTTGCCCAAATATCATCCGTGTTGCTATAGTAGCCTTGTACATATCATGCTTTATAAACGCAGGCGTAAAATAATCATCCGGCAATAGCGGGTTGTTGCTCAGATACGGATTTTTGGCATCTTTTAGTGTAGAAAAGTTGGTGTTGTTAAATAGCGGTTTACGACGTGTGTATTCAAAATCACCATACAGTGTTAGCCCGTTCACTACTTCCTGCTGGTAGCTTAGCCTCAGGAAATTATGGTCATACAACTTCATGTAGTTTTCACGCCAAAAAAGTGTACTTACACTATTTACAATCCTGTTAATGGGACGCTCAGGGTTAAACTGCTCAATGCTGCTGCCCCCGGTAAGTGTAAGTGTAAGGTTTGTAAAGTTGCTGAACTTTTTAGATATGGTTCCTGTAGCCCTGAAACGTTTTTCTGCAAACCCGTAATTAAGATTCGTACCTATAGTGTAAAAGGTTTTCTTTTCGGGGTTCTTTTTAGTAAAGTAAAAAGCTGGCGCCAGGTGGTACGCTTGGACAGTATTGAAGCCAAGCCCGCGAATTATACCTGAATAATTGATATTCCAGTTTTCATAACTGTTATAATAAGTATAACCCACCACAGGCGAAAAGTATTTGAAACGGTTACGGTTACGGTCTACTGAGTCCAGGTAAGCTTTTGATTTTTTAAGTTCCTGTATGCTGTCTTTTTTAGTATAGTCAGCCATTTCCTCATCAGTAAGGGGAATAGGGCGGATGCTGTTCCAGAAACTATTATCTTTTTTATTTGACTCCTCAGTAAAGGTCAGTACTTCATTACTGAACGTTTTTCTGTCAAACTCCGGCTCAAATACAAAGTTGCTGTACACATACGAAAACCTTCCTGAAAAGCCAATAGTGAAAATCCCTGCGTCAAAGTCAAGTGTCTGGACATTCTTGGTCCATATCTTTTCTTTGGCATTGTACCCATACGATTGCTGAATGTTCAGCTTGTTCAGTATATCCTGTTTTACCTGTTTACCGGTAATGCTTACATCTACTGCATATATTGCCCATGAGTCTTCAACAATATATATATACCCTGAGAATGTGGGTTCGTTTTCACGTTTAGGAATCAATTGAATTTTATTTATCAGGTGGTTTTCCTGATCATAAAAACTGCTTTCCAATTTAAACCTGTAGTAATTAAAAGCATTGTCCGCAATAGGTGATATTACATTTACTTCAAACGGAAGGTAATTTTCGTAAAAGTCAAATTCGGCGGCCCCGGCATTATTAAAACTGAAGCCATTATCATCGCCACTTATTTTAGAGGCTATAACCTGTTCATTTATCTTTCCGGGTTTTTGGTATTTCACGCGTGATACCGTTTCCGAAAGATATATTACACCGCTTCGGGTAGAATCAAGCACCACTCCAAAATCGCCGAGATCCTGACCTAATATTTTTTGTGGTGCATCTTTTATGCGGAAGATGCCACGCGAATAAAAATCAGCCTCAAAGCGAGCTGTTTTTTCCGAATTCGTTTTCCTGTTTGCAATGGCATTTTTAATTATAGCATCGGCAGGATTGTCTTTATTTGAAATCGTAACCTCCTTAATAATATAGTCTTCTGCTTCCAGGGTAACATTAAGTGTGTGCGGAAATGTATTGATATCTGCTTTGATTTCACGGGTTTTATAACCCAGGCACTGGAAAATTATTGTATGTTTTCCTTTTTGGCTAAGGTTTAGTGTATATAACCCATCTTCGTTAGACGATGTTCCGTTATATGTACCTGCTATAACAATACTGGCAAAAGGCACAGGTTCGCCGTTCTTCGCCGTAATTTTTCCTTTTACCTGTGCAAAAGCAGGTATGCATAATAATAGTATGAGCAGGTGCGCTAATCTCATGGCTTCACAATAAATGATTGCAGTGCAAGCTCATAGCCTTTAAGCCCGAAGCCTATAATTACGCCTTCGGAAACAGGCGAAAGGTAAGACTGGTGCCTGAAAGTTTCACGGGAAAATGTATTGGAAATATGCACCTCTATAACAGGTGCGTTTACAGCTTTTACTGCATCTGCAATACCTATTGATGTGTGAGTATAGGCTCCCGCATTGAGTATTATACCATCATGGCTAAAACCCGTAACCTGTATTTTGGTTATCAGTTCGCCCTCTATATTACTCTGGAAATACTCCAGTTCAGTATCCGGGTAGTTATCCTGCAGCTTTGCAAAATAATCTTCAGACGATTGTGAGCCGTATACTTCGGGTTCGCGCCTGCCCAGCATGTTTAGGTTAGGGCCGTTTATTATGATGATCTTCATCCTTAGTGATGTTTTTGTAAAAATAATCATTCAATTATTAGTCTCAATAGGCAATAACACTAATTTTAACATTTAACAAAAGAAAAGCCCTGCTGAATTAGCAGGGCTCTAAGTTTTCTTTCAGGAAATTTTGTCAGAAAAGATAATAACCTAATGAAAATTGCAGTACTGCATTTTTA
>JBQGDS010000407.1:0-10227 GCA_052039185.1 Flavobacterium sp. | reverse complement strand
CACGCACCGCCGACCTCATTCCGAGAAGCACGTCCAGTATCGTATCCTCAGCACTTTTTCGGTGCAGTATTATTACTATAGGGAACGAAAGTGAATCAGGGAGCTGCGGTATTATTTTAAGTAAAACTTCCAGGCTGCCAGCCGAACCGCCTATTAATATTAATTGCTTTACGGCTATTTTATCTTTTTCCATATTTTCTCTTTTCGCAATTGCTCAAAGTTTTGCTTCATGTCCGAAAATTTAATGGTTTCCTTGGTTCCTAAAGCCAGGTAGCCTAATGTTTCAAGGCTTTCATCAAAAAGCTTAAATACCCTTTCCTGTAAGTCTTTATCAAAATAAATCAGCACATTACGGCACAGTATCAGGTCGAACGCGTTGAATGACCTGTCCGAAACCAGGTTATGCTGTGAAAACACCATTTTCTCGGAAAATGAACTGTTGAATTTAGCTATGCCGTAATTGGCCACATAGTAATCGGAAAAATCGCTTTTCCCACCTGAAGCTATATAGTTTTCAGAATATTGGCGCATCATCCGCAACGGGAAAGTACCTTCCTTAGCTTTTGCCAATACTTCAGTATTTATATCTGTTGCGTAAAGCAACGATTTATGGAGGAGGTTAGCTTCGTGCAGCAATATGGCTACTGAATATACTTCTTCGCCTGTAGAGCAGCCCGCCATCCATATCCTTATGAACGGCTTTGTAGCTATAGCAGGTATAATTTCGGTACGCAGGGTTTTGTAAAACTGCGGGTCGCGAAACATCTCGGTCACGTTAACCGTTATTTCCTGTAAGAGCTTATCAACATAAGATGCGTCCGACCGTATTACCGAAAGCAGTTGCGAAAAGTTAGTAAACCCTTCAAGCTGTAGCAGCCTTTCAACCCTTCTTTTAAATGAAGCCATAGAATATCCGCTGAAATCATACCCGTAGTAGTCGTATATTTCATTGATAAGTACTTCAAGCTCACGATCATCTATCATTGTACTATACCCTGTTTAATAATTCAAGCAGCTTGTCTACATCAATAGGTTTCGATATGTAATCGTCTGCACCTGCGGCAAGGCATTTTTCCCTGTCGCCCACCATAGCCTGCGCCGTTACCGATACCACAGGCATAGCCTCCCTGTGAGGTATATCCTTTATTATGGGTATAGCATCATATCCGTCCATTTCAGGCATCATCATGTCAATAAGCAATACATCTATATTGTCATCTGTTTCCAGTAGTTTAATGCCTTCTTCGGCACTTGTACGGGATATACAGTCAAAACCTTTGGCCCTTAATGTGGCTGATAAGGCAAAGATATTCCTTGAATCGTCATCAATAATTAAAATCCTTTTCCTTTCCATAGCCTATTGTTTATCATACAACCAAACCCTTAATAATGACATAAGCTGGTCAACATCTACCGGCTTGGTAATATAATCAGATGCACCTGCATTTATACACTTTTCCCTGTCGCCTGTCATGGCCTTTGCAGTAACTGCTATAACCGGCAGGTTCTTAAACTTGTTTATCTGTCTTATTCGCGTAGCAGTTTCATAGCCGTCCATGTTTGGCATCATCATATCAAGCAGTACTACATCAATATCCGGATTTTCATCCAGCGCTTTAAGCGCTTCCTTTCCATCAATAGCTGAAATAACATTCATTTTCAGCGTTTCAAGTGATTTTGTAAGCGAGTAAATGTTCCTCACATCATCATCAACCACTAAAACTTTCTTATTGGTAAGTACGTTATTTAGCAGGCTTGCTTTTTTAATACCCTGTACAGCGGCTTTTTTATCTTCAACCAAATGAAGGAACAGCGAAACCTCATCAAGCATACGCTGATACGAATGTGCTGTTTTTACCACTATTGAATCGGCATATTTCTTTATTTTAAGCTCCTCTTTCATTGAGAGGCTCTTTCCTGTAAAAACTATTATCGGCAGGTTTTCAAGCCCTTCATTTTTCTTTACATTTTCCAGCATTTCATACGCCTGCTTATCAGGTATACCCATATCAAGAATAACACAGTCTACTTTATCACGTTTAAGCGTATCAATTCCTTCCGTTATTTCACTGCGTATTTCAGAGCTTATTTCGTTTGTTTCCAGGAAATAAGCCAAAGCTTTGGCATGCTTAGGATTGTCTTCAAAAATCAGCACCTTTTGCGAATCACGGTTTACAATATGTTCAATACGTGAAAAAATATCAGGTATCTGCTCATAAGCTACAGGCTTATCAAGGAAGTTAACTGCCCCACGAAGCAGACTTTCCTGCTTGAGCTTATGAGACGACATGATATGCACCGGGATATGCCTTGTTTCCGGTTCATTTTTAAGCTCTTCCATAACCTCCCAACCACTTTTTACCGGAAGCTCAATATCAAGCAATACACCCACCGGCCTGTACTTAATTGCATACTCAAGCGCCTGGTCTCCCCTAACTGTAGATATAGCCTTATAACCACGTTTACGGGTAAACTCTACTAATGATTTGGCAAAGTTAACATCGTCTTCCACAATAAGTATCGACTTATCATTTTCGTCCAGGTTATTTTTATCATCATCAACATTATCAGGAATTACCGCACTTATATATTTTTTAATTTCGGTATCATTGCCCTGTACTTCATCTACTTCTTCATTTACCGTTTCTATCCTTACCGGCCTGTCGGCAACCTGTACGGAACCTGAGCCTATTACAGGAATTGATAATGTAAACGTACTTCCTTCTCCTGAAGCACTTACAAGGGTAATTTCACCATTAAGGAGCCTTGCCAGCTCACGACTGATGGAAAGACCGAGGCCAGTACCGCCATACTTGCGTTTGGTAGAACCATCAGCCTGTTGGAATGCTTCAAAAATAAGCGGCTGTTTTTCGCGTGGGATACCAATACCGGTATCTTTCACGGCAAACTGCACCATACGGTCATTTTTAGGATGCGGTATTACCGACAGCGTTACCGAGCCTTCAGAGGTAAATTTAATTGCATTTGAAATCAGGTTTTTAAGTATCTGCTCAAGACGCATCTTATCTGTCCTTATTACCAGTGGTGCATTATCTGCTTCTATTTTAAATTCAATATTTTTTTCGCGTGCTACAGCAGTAAATAAAGCTTTTAGGCTTGACGTAATTTCGCTTACGGCAATATCCTGGTATTCCAGTTCCATTTTTCCGGCCTCAATTTTTGATAGGTCAAGTATCTCATCGATCAAGCCTAACAATCCATGCCCCGAACTATTTATAACACTGGCAAATTCTACCTGCTCTTTACTCATATTATTTTCACCATTTTCGGCAAGCAGTCGGCTCAGCAATAATATTGAGTTTAACGGTGTACGCAGCTCATGCGACATATTGGCAAGGAATTCCGACTTATATCTTGTAGAAATTTCAAGGTCTTCCGATTTTTTCTGTATCTCAACATTCTTTTCTTCAAGCAGTACACTGCGTTCTGCAAGCTCTTCATTGGTTTGCTGCAATTCTTCCTGCTGTACTCGCAGTTCTTCTTCCGATGCCTGTAATTTTTCAGTCTGCGCTTCAAGTTCGGCATTAATACTTTCAAGCTCGGTATGCTGGGCACGCAGTTCTTCAGATTGTGCCTGTGTTTCCTCAAGCAGTTCCTGTACGCGTTTCCTGCTCCTTGCCGCACTTATTGCCGTGGCAATATTACCGGCTGATGTAGCAAGGAATTCTTTATCCCTTTCAGTCAGTTCTTTTACACAAGCCAACTCAAGCACACCTGTAACCCTATCATCAATAAGCGGAAGCGCAATAACATGTGCAGGAATAGCCTCACCTAATGCATAGCTTATTTTTATATTATCTGCCGAAAGGCCGGTAATTTCAAGTACTTTACCTGACTCCGCAGCCTGCCCTGTAAGGCCTTCGCCAAGTTTTAAATGTGTCCCGTTTTGTGCTTTATAACTATACCCTGCCGACAGTTCAAGATGGTCATTTTCCAGAAGGTATAAAGCCCCGGCACTACAGCCTGTATAATTGCAAACGTATTCAAGTACATCATCTGTAAGTTCTTTCAGTTGCTTCTCGCCAATCATTACCTGGTTGAGTTCTGCAATGCCTGACTGATGCCATTCTTTATCCGATAGGTTTTCGAATGATGTATTAAGCGCAACAGCCATATCGTTTAAAGACGTGCCTATGCTTCCCAGGGCGTCTCCTTCAGCTGTATCAACCTTAACAGTGTAATTACCACTTGCAATTTGCCTTGCCACACTGTTTATAACGCGTATTCTTTCCGCAGTGTCCCTTTCACTTTTTTCAAGCTCCCTGTGAAGTATCACCCTGTGATTGTAATCTCTTAAAATCCTGACGAAGAATATTATACTTATGCTTATAGCTATAAGTGCGCCTACCACAATAAGTATAAGGCTGTAATAGGAATATTTTTCGGATGCCGAAGTCCTTTCATCAAGCAGTTTTTGCTCTTCTGCTTCCATACGCCTTAAAAGTTCCCGCATTTTACCCATCATAGCACGCCCTTTTTGCAGGCTGTCCGAGTCCATAACAATACCTTGGGCTTTATTGCTTATCTGAAGGTCAAGGTATTTTACAAACTGCTCTTTTACAGGCATAAATTCTTTCATCGACCTTAACTGTGCTGGGTTATCTCCGGTAAGTAATGCAACTTCGTTAAAGTGGAAATCAGCAGTTTCTTTATATTCTTCATAATTGTCCAATAACTCACGGTTACCTGTTACAAGAAATCCGCGCATGCTTGACTGCGCTTCTACAAGCCCGTTTGAGCCCGAATGAAGATTATTAATTACACTGTAAGTATGGTTTACCATTTCGCTGCTTTCCAGCAGGCTGTTTATACTGAAAAATGATGCGCCTGCACTAATTATCAGTATAAAAACAGATATACCAGAGCTTACAATTAAATTCCTTTTAAAATTTGCATCCATATAGGTTATTGATTGTTATTGGTCAGTTTAATGAAGGTAAAACAATAATGAAGCTGGCGCCATTATCGGGCTTGCTTCTTGCCGAAATAATACCGTCATGCTTCTCAATTATTTTTTTTGCGATGGCAAGGCCAATGCCTGTACCATCAAAAGTACTATTGTCATGCAGCCTCTGGAAAATGGTAAATATCTTGTCAAGGTATTTTTCCTCAAACCCTATTCCGTTATCCGTAACAGTAATGCGGCAATAAGGGCCGTTTTCAAGCGGAAGTGATTCTACACTTTTTTCTGCAATAAAATCAGACGTAATGCTTATTTGTGGTACCACCCCTTCTCTAGAGAATTTCAGTGCATTGCTTATAAGATTCTGGAATACCTGCCTGAACTGGCTCGGCACTCCTTTTATATTCGGGAGGTTATCTACATGTATATCTGCCTTTTTCTCAGAAACCACATGGTCAAAATCAGTAAGGATATCATGAATAATTTCTTCAAGGTTTACTTCCTGAGAAGGCACATTGGCTGAAAGCCTTGAAAAGTCGAGCAGGTCGGTTATAAGGTCCTGCATCCTGTTACCCGCCCTTATAGTACGGTTTATAAGGTCCATAGCGCCCTCATCGTCCATAAGGTACCTGTCACGTATCATTTTAATAAACAGCTGTATTTTTCGTGCAGGCTCTTTCAGGTCATGCGATACCACCCACGAAAACTGCTGCAGCTCATGGTTACGCAGCTCCAGCTCTTCATTTTTTTCACTTAATTCTTTTGTACGTTCGGCCACTTTAGCCTCAAGAGTATCCTGTGCCTCTTTGCGTATTTCAATTTCTTTTGTAAGCAGGTCGCTAACCGCCTTTAGCGAACGCCGCTGTTCTGATAGTTTCAGGAATGTTTTTACCCGCATCATGAAAAGATCAGGGTCTACGGGCTTGGTTATATAATCAACCCCACCTGTTTCATAACCTTTAAAAATAAACTTTTTGTGCCTGCTTACGGCCGACAGGAATATGATAGGGATATCTTTAGTACGGTTGCTGCCTCCCAGGGTTTCGGCTACTTCAAAGCCGTCCATACCGGGCATCTGCACGTCAAGAATAATAAGGGAATAGTCGTTTTTAAGGATTTTAATCAATGCTTCCTCTCCAGATTCGGCAGTATCTGCCTGAAGACTGTGGAGTTCGAGTGTTTTCTTTAAGGCCAGCACATTGGCCTTTATATCATCAACTATTAAAATCATTAATTTTTGGTCGAATAAGCTATCGGCGGTTAAATAAATTCCTTAATAAAATGCGTAAGCTTTCAAAGTTAAATAAATTATCACTGGCAGTACCAATATTCAACTCTTAAATATTTGTTAATAGATTAGAAAGATTTTTCTTACTCTATTATGCTTTCCCCATTCAGGTTGGTAGTTAGCACATCACTCATATAATCAAAGAAAGGACGCATGGCTATGAAGGTTTTAAGTATTTCATCAGCAAAGTCTTTTTGCAGTACCTCTTTGTCAGTAAATTTTCGGGTTATCAGGAACTGCTTTTTGCGGATAAGATGTATTGCCGGATGATTTTTATCAAATCCTTTTGGAGCAGTTTTAACCTCATCGCCTTCCAGCTTTCCAAAGTATTTTATAAAAGTCTGATCAGTAGTGATCTTGTTGATATACGAATCATCCATTTCAAATTCTTTCCTTATTCGCAGCAGGTCTGCCGGATTAGGTTCCCAGAAACCGCCTTCAATAAATGTAGCGCCGGGCTCAATATGTATGTAATAGCTGCCCCTATATTCGGGTTTTGTACGCGAAAACCAGGCACTGAAAAACCTTTTATAAGGTGTCTTATCTTTAGAGAAACGTATATCACGATAAATGCGGAACACCTGCATTTTATCAATTGAATCATGATTGCGTAACCCTGCCTCAACTTCACTAAAAAACACCTTCATTGCTTTTTCATTAGCCCTGAAGGTGTTTATATTTTCCGCAAACCAATCGCGGTTATTATTTTTACTTAATGCCTTTAAAAATTCAAGGACAGAAGATTGGATCATTCGCTTACTTTTTTCGGTACAAAAACCATAATTTCATCTACACCGGTCATCAATACCAATTTATCGGGATCAATTTTTGTATTATTTGCTTTTTCAAGCGCAGCAAAAAACTCATTTTCGCTTACGCCTTCACACGCCATCTTGGTTGACATAACCTGACTTACATTGAGTCCTCCCTCATCATTCAGGTTATAGGAACCGCTGAAGCTGTTACAGCCACCTTTGCCCATAATTTTATGATCATTACTAAAACTTACATAAGGCAGCTCACGATACATAGAGGCATCAGCATTTTTGCCATTAATTTTAGATAGTTCCCATGTTTTACCCGTAAGTATAGTTAATGGGTCAACTTCCTTAGTGCTTCCGCATGATACTGCTAATGCAGTTATAAATAGTGCTGCTAAAAGGTTTACTGCTTTTTTCATGATACTTAAAATTTTATTTTGGTACTCAAATTTAAGTCAAAAACAGTAAGAATTTTTGTATTTATAATAACTTTAGCTTTTACAGCAATCCGTTATATTTACGCACAAACCACTCTGTCCCTAATGCAATTGCAAGCAGCACAAGCAGCCATATCCAATCAATAAGCGGTGTACGGTGTGTAACTTCTTTCTGTATTTCTTTATAGGTATCATTTTTAAGGAGGGCATCAACCAACCTATCAATTTCAGCAGGATAAAACACCTGCCCTTTCGTATTCTCTGCCGTTTGCTTCAGGCGGGCCAGGTCAGGATTTACAAATTGTTTTTCAATTTCAAAGTCAAGCACTTCAAATGAGCCATTATATGTAGCATTTGATGTATTTTCCTTTACAGTGAAGCTGTATTGGCCAGCAGCAAGGCCATCAAGATTTACTTTATATTCATTGCTGCCTTTGAGGAAATCATATGTTTTTACAGCATTTGTACTTTTGTTTTTAAGCTGTATGGTTAGCCTTGCATTATTATCAAACTCATAGTTTTTATTAAAATACTGTGCAGTAATTGAAATCACTTCACCTGAATTGTAAAAGCTTTCGTGATTTACAACGAGTGATTTCCTTTTTGAGTTGGTGGCCAGGAACTGTATAGCTTTATCAATAAATATATCGAATTGTTCGAATGATTTATTAGTGAGATAACTTTCCATCCTCCACTTCCAGATATTCTCACCAAGCAGGTAAGCACTCCTTTTACTTCCGGCTTCAGCAAACGCCATAAGTGGATTTTGTGTTTTCACATTACGTATACGGGCATCAAGCAGGGTTGTTACTCCTGCTTTAGCTGTTATTGTTCCGAAAGGATGAGTAAGTGGCGGAAAGTTTACAAACCCTATGTCATCAGCAGAGAATAAATTAAACTGTGAATTAAAATCTGCTGAATAATCTTCACGCTGGGAACTCATCCTGAAAGACAATTGATCCTGATATTGGTTCAGCAAATTAAAATCGGTACTTAAACCGGTAATTGTAAATGTGTTAAGCCCTGCATTTTTATTTTGTTCCAAAAGCTGCCTGAATGAAGCATCAGGCTGATAAAGCAGCAATACATTATAATCCTGAAGGTTTTTTACTTCAGCAGGTTTTAGTATGGTTACTTTACGCTGCTGGTTGTTTTCAATTGCGCGTTTAAGTGCGCCGAGGTCAGGATGTGTTACAGAAGTTACGAGGGCAACTTCAGTACGCTGGTCAATAATCTCAACCGCAAAATTCTTTACATTATTATATTTGTTCTTTTCTGGCTCTGATGATGAAAATACTGCCCGATAGGTTTGCACGCCTACTTTTTCTGCATTTAGCAATACCGATAGGGTTTGTGCTTTTTGCGAGGGCGATAATGAAACATTTTGCTTGTGTATAACTGCATTGCCCTGCATAATACTGAAGTTAGCATTTAATGCTTTACTCCCGTTATATTGAAGAAACACTTCAACCGGGAACTTATTTTTCAGGAAAGCATATTTGTTCACATTCAGCTGGTCTATCTTCAGGTCAAGGAAAGTTGTCGTGTCTCCCAATACTACTGGATACACCTGGGTGTTTTCCCTGAAACTATATACATAATCATTACCCATGGTCTGGTTACCGTCAGTAAGCAGCACTACAGGATAGGATGTGTTACGGTACAACTGCTTCAGGTTTTGTACTGCCTGGTCAATATGGGTTTGCCTGCCTTTAAAATCAGGCATCTTTCCGCTTTCAAAACCTTCATCAAAAGTATATAACTGTACATCGTACTTATTTTTTAATGACGTGTTAGCGTTAAGTTTTTCTGCAAGCAGTTTCGTAACACTATCCTGCCCAAGCACAGTTATTGACGATGAATTATCAACTAATACAGGTAGCGGCGTTTTAGAAGTTTCAAAAGTGCTGCGTGTAATAATAGGGTTTATCAGCAGCACGAAAATAGAAAACAGCGATACAAAACGTAAAAAAGCCAGGAAGAAAAACGTTTTGCTTTTCTCCCGGGCTTTAAAAATATATTGGTAAAACGATAAACCGAATGCTACCAGTGCAGCGAGTATAAGTAACAGTACTGTAGATGTAGTCATTATAATTTATCGCAATTTTTGTTTATTTATTATGTCAGCATACCGCCGTCAACGTTTAGTCCCTGGCCTGTAATATAGGCCGACATATCGCTGGCAAGGAACACACAAGCATTAGCCACATCTTCAGGACTGCCTCCACGTTTAAGCGGAATATTCTCCCTCCAGCCTTTTACAACATCTTCATTAAGCTTTGCAGTCATTTCAGTTTCAATAAAACCCGGGTTTATTGCATTACAACGGATATTACGCGAACCCAGCTCAAGCGCTATTGATTTTGTGAAACCTATAACACCGGCTTTAGAAGCTGCATAATTAGCCTGGCCCGCATTACCTTTAACACCTACAACAGAACTCATGTTTATGATAGAGCCTGAACGCTGTTTCAGCATAGTTTTCTGTACCGCTTTGGTCATATTGAAAACTGATTTCAGGTTTACCTGTATTACCTTGTCAAAATCTTCTTCTGACATTCTCATAAGCAGGTTATCTTTAGTAATACCAGCATTATTTATAAGTACATCAATAGCACCAAATTCTGCCAGTACATCATCTACCAGTTTCTGGGCCTGCTCAAAGTCGGCTGCATCGCTCTGGTAGCCTTTTGCCTTTATACCCATTGCTGAAAGTTCGTCTTCAAGAACCTTAGCTGCTTCGGCCGAAGCGCTGTATGTAAATGCCACATTAGCACCATGCTGTGCAAAAACCTGTGCTATACCACGGCCTATACC
>JBQGDS010000406.1:0-15470 GCA_052039185.1 Flavobacterium sp. | reverse complement strand
TATTCCTAATACTTCTCCTGTGTATGGATCTACATAAATATGATAATAATAATCAATAGTGTCAAAATACCATATAGAGTCAACATCTTCATTTGCTTTGTAGCAGTGAAATTCTATTGATTTACGCGGATCTTTATAAATGTGCGCATCATCTACAATAATGGTATCACCCACGGCTGCTATGGTCTTTTCCCATATTTCAGTTATAGGCAGGCGTTTTTCCTTAACTTCCGGAACGTAAATTTCACTGCTGCGCTGCCACTCGGTTATTTCCTGGCTGAAAACGAAAAGGCATCCCGTTATTGACAGCAGTAAAACAATAAGCCCGGATGTTAACCCGAGCCATAAGTGGATCTTGCCGATCCAGTATTTACTTTTTTTCTTCTTCTTCTTTTCAGCCATCCTGTTTGACTTGAATATATAAAAGCACCCCCTGTAAAGGGAGGTGCCTTGATTAATTTAGAAATTGTAGCTAAGGCTTGCTGCAAATGCCCTTAACCTTTGCGGGTTAATAGTTGACCAGCCTTTGTAATACTCTACATTGCCTATGTTATCCATTTTTAAAGTCAGGGTAAACCCGTTAACTGTATAGAAGGCAGAAGCATTAAATACTGTGTATTGCGGTAGGGTAAACGAACCTACGTTCCTGTTGAAAATCTTGTTTTCGCTGGCATGGTTACCACCAAAACCTAAACCAAAGCCGTTTAACAGTCCCTGCCCAAACTTATAGCTTGTCCAGAAATTAACCATATTGCGCGGCCCTGCACTTTCCGGTCTGTAGCCTACAAATGCCGGATCGCCTGCTGTAAGTTCGCTGTCATTATAGCTGTAGCCTGCAAGTATGCTCCATCCGTTTACAGGTATGGCAATTACGCTTGCCTCAAAACCTTTACTGCGCTGCACACCGTCCTGCATGTTTGTAACTTCGGTAGCGCCATTGTAAAGCTGGTACACTTTATCATTTACCTTGATATCATAGTAGCTTAATGTTGCTGTAAGCTTATTGTTGAAAAGATCTACTTTAGTACCGGCTTCAAACTGGTACGCCTGTTCCGGTTTAAATGTCCTTGTAATTGAGTTACCTGCTGCATCCCTGTCTTCGCCCGGTGCAACATTTACAAAACCATTAGTATAGTTGGCAAACAATGCTATTTTATCTAAAATTGGCTGGTATACCACACCAAATTTTGGTGAAACAGCAGTCTGAAGATAGTCGTCACTATCAGTCAACACATCTCCTTTGTTAGAAAAACGGTCTACCCTTACACTTGCCATAACAGACAGGTTATCAGTAAAATTGAAAACATCCTGAGCGTATGCGCTGAATATTTCTTCCTTAGTTTTTGATGGGCTTATCTGTCCGTCAGTAAGCAGTGCGTCCACACCTGCCTGTGTAAGCACACCCGTATCATCACCAAAACGGCCGGCTGGTGCACCACCTGTAAGTGCAGTAAACTGTGCCAGGTCACGGCCTATGTACACATTTCCGTTGGCAACATACGGGCTATTGTTGTTTACCACATTACGGTTAAAATAATCAAGGCCAACAACAATCCTGTTCCTGAATTTACCGATCATAAAATCACCGATAAAGTTTTGCTGTATATCTGTACCGTAAGTCTCAGAGTTTTGTTTGCTCATGTAACGGCCCAATACAATACCATCAGTAATAGGAGTAAATTGGGTGCCTTCATACAGATAAGAATAATAACCGTCAGATTTTGCCGATGTTCTTGATAATACAGTTTGAGAAGTCCATTGGTCAGATATCTTGTAGTTCATCTGCGCCTGGATGTTTACGGTATTGTTATCAATATAAATGTCATTTCCGGTATAGGAACGTTTGTGGTCATAACCCAATTCATTAATATCATGCACCCTCAGTTCAGTTCCCCTGTCAAGGAAAAGCATAGTAGGGTTGGTACTGCGGCCATTGAATATTTCAGCATTTACAAAAAATGAAAGCCTGTCTGTAGCCTGGTAGGTAACAGAAGGTGCTATGAAAAGCGATTTCCTGAAACCTGCATCCTGAAAGCTGTTTTCAGTATGATAGGCTGCATTAAGCCTTACAGCCATTTTTTCATCAGCACCTATTGGTGTGTTTACATCAACTGTGTAACGGTTAAGCCCATAAGTCCCGCCTGAATAACTTGCATTACCGCCAAAAGTGCTGTACGGCTTCTTGGTGTTAACGTTTATAAGCCCGCCATATGAAATAAGGCTGCTGCCAAAAAGAGTACCTGATGGCCCTTTTATAACTTCAATGCTTTCAATATTAGCCGGGTCAGGTGAACCATTTGTAATAGCCGGCATACCGTTAACCATAGTTGGCTGTACGGCAAAACCACGCAGCGCATAGTAACCTGCGCCATCACTTGCACGTCCTGTAGATTCCCATAGTTTGTCTATACCCGGTGCATTTTTTAATGCATCGTCAAAATTGGTAACTACCTGCTCTTTTAATATTTCAGCAGTTATAGTGTTATATACCTGTGGGTTTTCAAGATTTTTTAGAGGCATTTTAGCTACAATATCACTTTTGGTTTTGTTGTATTTGTTTTTTGTTGCTTCAATGCTTACCTCTTCAATCTCCTGGCGGCTGGCTGTTAGCGTAAAATTTCTTGTAACGTTTTCCGCATCAGCAACCGATATGCTTTCCTCAATAGTTGTAATGCCTATTGCAGAGACCCTTATGATATAGGTCCCCGGCTTTATATTTTTTAGTTCATACGTTCCATTAGCATCTGTAGCAGTTGTATTGGCAGTTCCTTTAAGGCTAACAGTAATATTTTCTGCAGCAGAATTATCGCTGAGGATTACCGTACCATTGATTTTGCCACGGTTTTGTGCCCACACCATTACTGTACTTAACATCATAATGCTGAAAAGCAGTTTTTTGAAGGTATTTGTGTTCATCTTTAAAAGAGGTTAATTTACAGCGGCAAAGGTAATAGGCACGCATAATACGAGTCAAATTATTTTTAATTATTCTAAATAAATTATTGTTCAACTAGTAATCTTGTGGAGTTTTAATTTTTCTTAACATATTATTAAGAAATATTGACTGGTTGATAAAATTCGTTGCATAATATTAGGGGGCTAATGTAATCTTACAATTAAAAAAGCCTCCCGAAGGAGGCTTAAAATATTATGTCAAAATTAATTAATGTTTAGCGGTAAAACCGTCATCACTCAATTCGCGATGTTCATAATCGGCATCAATTAATGTCTCATAATCAGTTGGCTCTTTTTTAGATACACGCCTGATTAAGCTATCGAAGATAGAGTAAACAACCGGTACAATTACAAGGGTTAAGAAAAGTGAACTTATCAAACCACCAATAATTACCCATGCAAGGCCGTTGTTCATTTCCGCAGCACCACCTTTAGCCATTGCAATTGGTATCATACCGAAAACCATCGCGATAGTGGTCATAAGAATAGGGCGGAGACGGGCATGGTTAGCCTGTATAAGTGCGTTGAACGTGCTTTCACCCTCTGCTTTCCTATGGTTGGTAAAGTCAACCAGCAAGATAGCATTTTTACACACAAGCCCGATAAGCATGATTATACCTAATATGGTAAATATGTTCAGCGTATTGTTGGTAAGTGCAAGTGCAAGCAGTGCACCGATAAATGACAGCGGTACCGAGAACAATACCACAAACGGATACACAAAGCTGTTGTACAGCGCTACCATAACCAGGTATACCAATACAATAGCGGCAAGTAATGCAATACCTAATGTACCGAAACCTTCGCCCTGCATTTCCATATCACCACCCCAAACATAATCTACACCCGATGGGCGAGGCATTTTAGAGAATACCGCTTCCCATTCCTGTGCTACGGTACCCGCAGGCTTACCTACTGACTGTGCCTGAATGGTAACCGATGCACTTTTATCACGCCTTTCAAGTAATGAAGGGCCTGAACCTTCTTTAACCGAAGCAAACTGGGATAGTTTTATTTCCTGGCCATTGCTGTTTATAAAGGTTAGGTTACTTACATCATCCATGCTCATACGGTCAAATTCGCCAAAACGAATATTGATATCGTATTCATACTGCCCGGCACGGAATTTACCATCAGTATTACCGTTAAAGGCTGTCTGCATGGTTAAACCTACAGTTTGAAGGTCAAGGCCAAGCGAAGCCATTTTGTCACGGTCTACCTGTACGTTTACTTCCGGTGAACCTGATTCTGATGTTAGTTTTATTTCGGTAGCACCATTAATTTTTGCAAGTTCGGCAGCTGCTTTATTGGCAAAATCAAGTGCGCTGTCAAGGTCGTTACCCGTTATTGTAAGGGCTATCGGCGCTTCATCGGCACCCCCCATTATACTTACCGGTACGGTTTTTACTTTAGCGCCTATAAGTTCTTTTTCAAGTTCGCGCTTGGTTTTGGCAGCAAATACGAATGAGTTGTCTTCACGTTCTTCGCGGTCAGAAAGTGTAACCGTAATTTCAGATTTATAAGCCGTACTTTGTACACCTGCAAAACCTTCACTGGTTTGGCCTATTGTAGTGATCAGGCTTTTAACTTCTTTTTTCTTAGTAAGGAAATCTTCTGCCTTTCTTGTCATGAAGTTGGTTTGCTCTAAAGACGCATCTTTTGGCATTTCCAGCTGTACCATGAACTGACCCCTGTCCAGCTTAGGGAAGAATTCACCACCGATGAAACCTCCGCCCACAAGGAAAAGTGAGGAGAAGAACATAAGGATTACAATACCTAGTGTTGCCAGTTTTGTACCCCTGCTTTTAAGCGACCATTTAAGGATACCTGTTACCCAGTGGGTAAATTTATCAAGGCCTCTTTCAAAACCTAATATAATACGCCCAAATATGTTTTTTCCTGTAATATGCTCCAGCTTACCAAAACGGGACGATAACCACGGAATAAGCGTGAACGATGACAGTAGTGATAATAGTGTGGCAATAACCACCGTAACACAGAACTGTGTAATAATGTTACTAACAAGCCCCGTACTCATGGCAATAGGAAGAAACACTACCACAATTACCAATGTAATGGCTGTTACCGTAAATCCAATTTCGGCAGTACCGTCATAGGCAGCGCGAACGCGGTTCTTGCCCATCTCCATGTGGCGGTATATGTTTTCCAGTACCACAATCGCGTCATCCACAAGGATACCAACCACAAGCGATAAGCCAAGTAAGCTCATCAGGTTCAGGGTATATCCCATAAGGTAGATGCCAATGAATGTTGCAATAAGCGATGCCGGTATCGAAACCATTACAATAAGAGCGTTCCTTAAACTGTGAAGGAAGAACAACATTACAAATGCCACAAGGAATACAGCAAGGAACAAGTCATGTATTACCGCATCGGCAGCAACAAGCGTAAATTCCGAAGTGTCATTCGCTACCTGAAGCTTTAGGCCTTCTTTGTTATAATCCTTTTCAATTTTAGCAATAATGGCATGAACGTCTTCACTCACTTTCACAGCATTTGCCTCAGTCTGCTTGGTTATCTGTAGTGCAATAGCGCTACCTTTATCTACACGTGCAATCTTATCGGCTTCTTTCTGGCTATCCTGTACATCGGCAATCTGGCCAAGTCGTACCTGTATACCATTTTTGTTTGATACTACAAGGTTACGCATTTCTTCTACTGTACGGTATTTACCGGCAAGACGCACAAGCATGCTGCTTTCACGGGTTTTTACGCTACCCGTAGGGAAGTCAAGGTTACTGCCCAGTACAGCCTGCTGTACCTGTGGTATACTAAGGCCATAGCCTTTCAGTTTTTCTTCGTCAAGGCTTACCTGTATTTCTCTTTCCTGGCCACCTACAAGGGTTACCTGGGCTACACCCGGAACACGGGCAAGTATAGGTTCAATCTTCTTATCGAGCAGGTCATAAAAGGCTACTTCATCCATGTTAGATGTTGCGCCCAGCGTAATTACAGGAAGGTCGCTCAAAGAGAATTTTACCAGTGCCGGAGGATCGGCATCTTCCGGTAGGTCTTTTTCAATGGCGTTGATTTTACGTTGGGCATCGTTAAGGGAATAGTCCGCATTGGCTTCCGGCTCCAGCGTAACCATTACTAGCGAAAGGCTTTCGTATGATTTCGACTCAACCTTTTTTACAAGCTCGAGAGACGATACTGCATCTTCAATTTTCTTAGTTACCGTATTTTCCACCTCACCCGGAGAAGCTCCCGGATATACGGTAGAAATGGTAATAACGTTCATTTCAAATTTCGGGATCAGCTCATAGCTGAGGTTGCTGTAGCTGAAGATACCGCCCAGCGTAAGTATAATGAACAACACTATAATAAGCGTTGGCCGTTTTATAGATATTTCTGCTATTTTCATTTTTCTTTGGTTTAAAGTTTAAGGTTTAAAAATTTAAAGTCCTGTATTTTTGAACTTTATCATCTTAAACTTTATTTAATAGGCGCTACTTTAGTACCGTCCTGCAGGTTTATCTGTCCGCTTATTACAATAACATCTCCTTCTTTAAGGCCGTTAAGTACTTCTACCTGCTCGCCGAAAATACGGCCCGATACAATTTTTGTTAACTGTGCAGTACTGTCTTTCACTATAAATACCTGGTTGTTGCCCACACCGCCTACAAAAGCATTACGTGCTATGGTCATAATAGGTTTTGCCTGTGCACCACCTGCAGAAAATATAGCCGAACCATACATACCTGCTTTAAGTTCGTTATTAGGGTTTTGAGTAATCTCTATCTCCACAGGGAAGTTTAATGACTCGTCAGCTTTTGGTGCTATAAAAGTTACCTTGCCTGTATATTCCTTGTCAGGGTAAACACTTGCTTTTACTTTTACAGTTGAGCCTTTTTTAAGTGTTGCCACCTGCTGCTCGGTTACTGTTACTTTAAGCTTAAGTGTAGCTACATTTACAAGGTCAAAAAGATTTGTGCCCGGAGATACTACAGATCCCGGCTCGATGTAACGCTTGTTTACAATACCGTTTATGCTCGACTTTATTGTTGCATCGCCAAAGCTTATCCTTGCCTGGTCCAGCCTTGCTTTAGCATTGGCAACGTTAAGCTTGGCCTGATCCAGTTGCTGCTTGGTAACACCACCCGTTTTAAAAGCGTTTTCATAACGCTGATTATCAGTAATGGCATTGTTGTAGGCTACCTGCGCATTGGTAAGTTCTACCGATAGCTGGTCGCCTTTTATTACGGCAAGTACCTGGCCTTTGCGCACAGCATCACCTTCATCAACCAATACGCGTACCACACGGCCTGAATTTTCAGACGGGAAGCTGAGTTCCTGTGCAGGAGCAAAGTTACCGTTAGCTATGTAATCAAGGTTTGGCACGTTAGTAGATACCGTATCTGTCTTAACGGTAACAGCAGAGCTTTTTTGCGATACAACTGCAGTTTCAGCTTCGTTCTTTTTCTTATTATTGTTCAGTACGAAAGCTATAAGCCCTAATCCTGCTACAATTCCTATTATATATAATACTTTTTTCATTTTATGATTAGTTTGTAAGAGTTCTTAATTCGCCTTTGGCTTTTATGAGTTGAATTTCTGCCAGTTTAAAGTCAAGCAGGGCATTGGTATAATTGTTCTGAGCTTCTATATATGAGTTCTCCGCATCAAGCAGGTCAGTAAGCGTAGCAAGTCCCTGACGGTAATTGTTCTGGGTGTTATCCAGTACTTCCTGTGCAAGCTGTACGTTTTCTTTTTGGTTGTTGATAGTAATAAGGCTGTTATTTATCTGCGTTTTTGCATTTTCAAAAGCCAGATCAAGCGCCAGTTTGGTATCAATCAGATCTTCCTGGATGTTTTTTACTTCAATAGTAGCCTGCCTTACTCTTGATCTCGTACCAAAACCGTTAAAAATAGGTATATTAAGGTTAAGTGCCAGTACTGAGAAATCACTCCAGTACACACCATCAGCCGGTTTGGCAAACCATGGCAGCTGTGGACCCTGGCCTATATAATTATAACCTGCCGTAAGCGAAAGTGTAGGATAATAAGATGCAATAACCGATTTACGCTGGTATTCCAGCAACCTTTCCTGTGTTTGCAGTAACTGGTATTGTGTCCTCTGTGTCACGTCCGGTTTTTCGCTTAGCATTTGCGGCGTTACTTCAAACGTAGCTTCAGGCAGTGTAATAGGTGTGGCTATAGGCATACCCATATAAAACTTAAGCGCATTTTCCTGCAGCATAACAGCATTAATAAGCTGTTGGCGCTGCGTGTTGATGTTGCTTAGGTTTACATTCATCCTGTCAAGGTCAATTTTCCTTGCAAGCCCATTATCATACTGGCCCTGGATTATGTTTCTTACCTTTTCGGTATTGGCATATGTGCTGTCAATAACTGAAAGCTGCTGGCGCTGTACATATACCTGGTAGTAATTATTAGCTACACGCTCTATAACATCTTCTTCAGTAAGCTGAGCATTTATACGGTAAAATTCTCGCGTGGTTTTTGCGGCTTTTAAACCCGTAAATACTGCCTGGTCAAAAATATTCTGTGTAAGATTAACACCTGCGGTAGAGGTCCATTTTTGCCCAAGTGGCGCTAAAATGGTAGTTCCGGGCGCGCCGAAGAAATCCCCAGGAAGCGCATTTAATTGTAATATTGGGTTGTAGGTAAGGTTACCATTAGCAGAAATTGTAGGTAAAGCGCGTGAACGAACTTCATCTATCTGATACTCCGCATTTTCAACCGATAGCTTTGCCTTTTTAGCATCTGCCTTGTTTTCCAGTGCATAGTTTATGGCATCTTTCAGTGTAAGCTCCCTGGCCGGCACCTGCTGCGCCACAGCCATGTTTACTGAAAGAACTACCATAAGCAATGCAGCGGTATAACGCATAATGCTGTTGGTTTTGGTTATGATCTTCATTGTTTAACTGTTATTAAATGATTGATGGTTTAAATAAAATATTAAGGATAATTTCTTTTCGCTCTTCAAGTATCTTGTCGTAAGTTTCTTTAGAAAGGCCCATAGTTTCCTGCAGCAATGGCCTCATTGATACGGGGAAGGATGTTAGGGATATAAAGTTCAGTACAAATTGCTCAGGGCGCATCTTTTCAATATTGCCCTTTTCCATCTCCAGAGCTATTTCAAGGTAAAACTTATCAAGCAGGCTGTTCATCATCTCTTTGTCTTTATAACAGCTGCCCTGATTCATTTGTGTTACCATGTATATTTCTAGGTAGGGGTATTTTTTAGCCTGTTCAAAAAACAGGTCAAGATGCCTACTTAGTTTTTCTCTTAAAGGCAGTTCAGAGTTTACAATCTTTTGGGTTAGCATAAACTCTTCTTCCTGCGCTTCCTCAAATACTTTCTGGAACAAGGCATCGCGTGAGCGAAAATAATAGTTTATAAGTGTACGGTTCACTCCGGCGGCATCTGCAATTTCCTGTGTGGTGGCATTAAACCTACCTTCACTAAAAAAAAGATTTTTAGCAGTTTCCTTAATCAACATCTCTGTATCCGTATCCTGTATTTTAGCTGACATTATTGTTTAACTTTTTTGTTTGACATTTTTGTCAATGCAAAATTAATGCGTTTAACGAAATTCAAATGTTAAAATTTTGTTAACATTTATTGCTTGGTTTTTATGAATTTTTCTAACACATTCAAACCTCTATTCGTTACTATTCCCCTAAGGTGATATTCCAGGTATTGATCGGCTACTTCGTTAGGATTAAATAATGAGGTTGGGAAAATTTCTGTATCTTTTATACCTGTAAGCCCTGTAAAATATATCCGGGAAATAAAGTCCACATTAATATCTGCCCTGTACATACCACAATCAATTCCTTTTTGAAGGTTATCCTGCATGCAGCCATGCATTTTCTCGAACTGCTTAACCCTCAAACAGCTAAATATCTTAGGGAAGAACTTCTGTAACTGATATATAGGAGAGGTTGTTTCATTATTCAGTATTCTTGTCATAAAACACCGCACCTCAAAAATTTCTTCAATTGAGTTTTTATCCTGCTCCCTGATAGCATCAATACCACATGATATGGTTTCAAACAAGTGGAGTGTACTCGCCTCTACCAGTTCGTTCTTATTGGCATAATGCTGGTAAATGGTTTTTTTTGATATGCCCAGCTCATTGGCAATGTCATCCATGGTTACACTTTTAAAGCCCAGGCTCAGGAACATATCAGTAGCTTTTTGTAATATAGTCTCTTTCATTATTCACTTTTCGATGGTACAAATGTATAACCGAAACTTTTAAAACCAAAAAAGTTTCCAAAGTTTTTTAGTTGAATTTTACATTTTTGTTAATGAAAGTAAAGGCGTATTTTAGCAGAAAATTATTCTCACATGCAGGCCATAGGCTATTATCAAGATATTATTGTTGACTATTTCAACACTACTTCAATAGAAAAAGAACCTGTAAATCTTTACAGCCCTGTACAATACATACTGTCTTTAGGTGGTAAAAGGATAAGGCCTGTACTTACTCTTATGGCGGCTGAGGTTTTTAATACCGATTGCCGTAAAGCGCTGCCGGCAGCAATAGCGGTAGAAATGTTTCATAACTTTTCACTGGTGCATGACGATATTATGGATGATGCCCCTTTAAGGCGTGGCCACCAGACTGTACACGAAAAGTGGGACCTGAATACGGCAATACTGTCCGGTGATGCTATGCTGATACTGGCCTATAGGTATTTTGAAGAATATGAGCCGAAAATTTTTCGTGAGCTGGCAAGGCTGTTTAGCAAAACGGCGCTTGAAGTATGCGAGGGGCAGCAATGGGATGTGGACTTTGAAGAAAGGGATGATGTTACCGAATCGCAATATCTTAAAATGATTGAGTATAAAACAGCTGTGCTGGTAGGCGCTGCCATGAAAATGGGAGCCATAGTTGCCGAAACCACACCTGAAAACTGTGATCTTATATATGACTTCGGGCTGAACCTGGGTATAGCATTCCAGTTACAGGATGATTACCTGGACGCCTTTGGCAATCCGGAAACATTTGGCAAGCAGGTGGGTGGTGATATCATTGAAAATAAAAAAACGTACCTGTACCTGAAAGCGCTGGCTCATGCAGATAGCAGTGATAGAGCAGTGTTGCAAGGCTTATTTACCACACATCCTGAAGACAGTAATGATAAAATTGAAAAGGTAAAGCAGCTTTTCATAGCAACAGGAGCTGATAAGGCAACGCAGGATGCCATTGAGCAGTATACCCTGAAAGCTTTTGCCACACTTGAAAAAATGGATATTGCAGCTGATAAAAAAGAAGCGCTTAAAGAGTTTGGCGAAAACCTGATGAGCCGTACGGTATGACATTTGTTGCGCCCCAAAATACCGACCTGCTGCTTAGTGAAGCTCAAAAAGAACTCCTGTATAACAAACTGGTGGAGCAGGTAAATAAAGACTTTGTCCTGGCCAATGAGCCTTTGGACTTTTCGGTTAATATATCGCCAATAGATTTGAAAGTGAGCCTGCAGGAAAAGGTATACGGGCTTATTCAGCATAAGTTTGCCGAGTATCTCAATCTGCTTTATATTATAGATGTGCCTGAAAAAGAAATAAAAGCGCTTAGCGGAGGCGATATTTTTGAACTGGCCGAACAGGTTACTTTTTTAATACTGAAAAGACAGTGGCAAAAAGTATGGTTCCGTAATAAATACTAAAAAAGGCCTGCGCAGTGCAGGCCTTTTTTAGTTCAGGTAAGAAGAATTACCTTTTTATAATTTTACGTGTAGACTGGTTTCCGTCGTTATCTTTAACAAGCAACAGGTAAGTGCCCGATGCAAGCCCTTTTATTGATAGTGTATTATTGCTTACCACAGGATTAAGTACAAGGCGGCCGTTAAGGTCGTATACCTGTACGCTTTTAAGTCCTGCTGTATTATTATTCATTTGTACAGTAAGCACGTCATCGGTTGGGTTAGGATAAACAGTAAAGTTGCTGTCTGCAAAATCAGAAGCGCTTAGTGTTGAGCCTTCTACTACCATTAGTTTTTGGTTGGGCGATGGGTTCATAATCGTATCAACCATGCCCGACGGCCATCTAATTACTATTTTTTCGATAGCATTAGCGCTGCCTATACCAAAATGTGCCGTAATGGTATTCATGTATCTAAAGCCGTCACCACTGCGCACATCTCTTATCTGTTTGCCCCATGTGCCGTAAATTTCAACACGGGCACCTATACCATTTGCGTTACTTTGTATCCCTTTCAGCCTTACTGCTATCCATTTGTTACCATTAGGTACTGCATAGCGAATAGTTGTTCCGCTTTGTATATCAAGAAAACCATCGTTGTTCAGGTCACCTATAGCCCCAAAACTCAGCCCCTGGTACAAAGTAGGGGAGAATGTCATGTTGCCGCCATTATTAAACAGTATCCTGCCATTAACGCCAAAAACATCAACAAAACCATCATTGTCAAAATCCTGTGCTACATAATCCTGGCTCATACCGTTCTCTAATTCCCATCCTGAACCTGTGGTTATATTAGTAAAGGCGCCAAGTCCATTTTCATTAAGGTTATTCCGGAAAAGCATAGACCTTGTAGAGCCGTTAGAGCCTACAAGAATATCCATATCGCCATCATTATCATAATCGCCTATTGCTGATGACCATGATTGTACGGGTGTAACGCTTATGTTTGATTCTATTGATATGTCAGTAAAACTGTCGCCGTCATTACGGTGCAGCTCACACGGTGGCCCCGAACATTTTGAAACGAACATATCTACATCGCCATCATTATCAAAGTCAGACCAGATTGATGCATAGTTACCGCCGCTCATTATGATTCCTAAATTGTAAGCTCCCGGTGTTATGCCCGACTGGTAGTAAGTAAATCCGCCCATACCATCATTAAGATAGTAAACGTTAGGGTCTATATCATGGCAGGCAAATACATCCAGGTGCCCATCGTTATTAATGTCTACAAAATTCAGCCTCTGGCAGAAGATATATTCGCCCGGTGTTATACTGGTATATCCTGTTCCTCCGTTTGACTGCCAGAAAGAAAGCCCTCCGTTAGCACCCAGTATAAAATCAAGATAGCCGTCACGGTTATAATCGCCGGCAGCCATACCCCATGAAGGCAGCCTGCTGACACCCGGTACAGTATAGCTGGTTATGGTAAAGGTGCCGTCGTTGTTTTGGTAATGTACTTTAAGTGTATTGGTGCTTACACCCACAATATCATCAAGCCCATCGCCATTTACATCGGCAACGCATATGTTATACTGATTATTTATAGTTGATATGGTTTGTGCAGTATAGGTTACAGGTACTACAATAACCTCTTCGCTTATCTGGAAATCAAATCCTGCTGTGGTCCATTTATTATCCCATACTATGTAGTATGTAGTGCCTGCTGTAACGTCAAATGTTTTTTTAGAGAGGTTGGAAAGTGTATTGCCAAAATTACATTCCAGTATGCCTGAATTATCATCATTGGCTACGCAGGTAAGTGCGCCGCTGCATGAGCCCCGGTAAACACTGAAATTAGTGTCTTTGCACAGGTTCTGCTGCAGGTCAGACGATATGGTAACCCTGTAATCCTGGGTAGGGGTATAAACATACCAGTTAGCCATAGAAGCTGTAGAACAGTTGGTATTTATATTAGTGCCGGTTATAGCTGTTACTGTATGCAGGCCTGCCCCAACCGGTGTAGCTGTAGCACAGGGGCTGGGTACAATTGGTGCTTCTGTAAGCAGGAAGGTAAATCCAGTTATCTCGTATCGGTTGTCCCATGCTATGTAATAGGTAGTGCCTGCTATAGCTTCGAATGTTTTTTTAGACAGGTAAGATCCGCCTCCCTGCGGGCATACAAGCACACCCGAATCGTCATCGCCTACATAGCATGTAAGGTTGTTGCAGTTTCCTGTGTACACATTAAAATTTGTGTCCTTACAAATGTTTTCAGGTAGGTCAGATGTTATAGTAACACTATAATTGGCTGTAGGAGTGTATGAAAACCATTCGGCATTCGGTTCATCAGAGCAATTTGTTATGGTATTAGCGCCATTTATTACATCAATAACATGCTGCCCGGCATTAATAGCCTGTGCCCCTGCACAGGAATTTTGGGCGAATGAAGGCAGAGCACAACACAGCAGCAGTGCAAGAGGGATAATTAATTTCCGGAGCTTTACTGCCGGGATTTGGTAGTCGTGTTTCATTGTATTAAGGTTTAGGTTGATTTGTTATATTAGTCACATTGTTCTATCGTGTTTATCCATTGGTTTACAAGTGTAATGCCTTCATTATGCAGCATTGTACGTCCGTGCAGTGGCATACGTACGGCCTCGTCAGTGGTGTTTATCCTGAAATAAAGCATAGACCTGTCGGGCTTGCTGGGCGTAATAATCTTACTTAGAGATGAAGGGAATCCCTGCATGTCATGCGTATTTACACATACTCCTATATTAGTGTTGTTATTAGCCGTTTCACTATAGGCAAAACGCATGGGCCGGTACTCACAGTGCCTTTCATCCGAATGGCAGTGGGCGCAGTTAATATCAACATAGGATCGCATGCGCCGGTCGAGCGATTTTGACGTATCGCTATAATCAATTGTTGAGTTTTCGGCTGTAGGCAGACTGAAATTATTGGTCAGGTAACCCTGTTCAATCCATTTCAAGAGTTGGTTTTTAGATCCGGTTTCATAATTATAAGTGGTGTTAAGGTTTTGTGGCTTTATGCCTATAGGTATATAGGTTGTTATTACCTGGTTGTTTTCCACCTGTGTTGATTTATGGCATACTATGCACTGCTCCCCTGAAGGTACGCGGTATTCAGTACCTTTTATTACATTATTTTCATCTTTCCACTGCAAGTCAATGTAGGCGCCATTCATGTTGTAATACGCTTCAGTTTGCTCCTCGTTCCATATGTAATTAGCAAACAGCCAGCTGTTTTCCCTTTTAATCATTAGGCGGGTTTCTATAATTTTTGTTCCTCCGGCGGGCTGTACATTATCATAATAAAAGCTTTTTATCAGGACCGCGCCAACCGGCAGCTCCAGGATTTTACCATCACCGTTATACGTTGCTTTTTTTCCTTTTGGCATCCAGATAAACCGTTTCTTGTGTGCATAGTCAGAAAATAAAGAACTGGCAGGTTCAAATGGCAACACATTAAGTGCAGGCTCAAGGTTTTTCAACTCGCCTTCAAAAAACTTATATTCCGAAAGTTTCTGATATGGTACTGTGGTAAGATCAACCGTTACGGGCGATTCTGGCGCTACAGGTACATAATTTTCACTATCATCGGATTTTGAACATGAAAAAGTAAGAATTGTAAAACAAATACTGATAATAAATGTGAATGCGTAATTTTTTTTCATAAAAAATCGGAATAATACTCCCAAAAATATCAAAAAAAACCACTTGACAATATTTTTACCTGTTAATTTTTTACAATTCTAAAAACCATATAATCAAAGCATTATAATGTAACAGGATATGATTTTAAAACCCTACTTTAAAGTCTAAGTAATCGTTAATATACCATTTT
>JBQGDS010000405.1:0-2421 GCA_052039185.1 Flavobacterium sp. | reverse complement strand
AGTATAGGTGTCGTTACCGGAGTTGTAGGTAAACCGGTTTGCTTCGTTAGAATTGTTCCAACTGCCATTGGTAGGGCAGTCCTGTGAGTTGTTATAGTTTTGGTCCAGCGACCATGCCCAGATATAAAGCGCCCTTGAGGTAGCAATACCCCATGTGGTTTCATTTAAGCTGCTGCCGTTGATTGTCAGGGTTATTTGCTGGTTCTCTTCGAATGTTGGAGGGCTAACCGAAAACGTTACATTTTGAACCTGTGCAAAACCCAGTGTGCTTAGCAGGAGAAGTAGTAATATCGTAATTTTTTTCATAGGAATTGGTTAAGATAAAAAAGGACTGACGAAGCAGCCCTTTTTTAATTTATTTTTTACAATCCTGTTACAGTCGCCAGGCCATTAAAGCCTATTGAAAGCTCCAGGGTGTATGTTCCGGCAGTTACATTAAAGTTAGGCTCATTAGTGTCCCACACGTGTTGTGGTGTTGTGCTGTTGCCTACATTAAATTTCCACTCGCCGTTGTAAATAAAGTCACCGGCATTTTTAGCCCTGAATTTAAGTTCACCTGCTGTAAGAGCAGTAGTGATAGTAAATTTATTATCAGCAAAGTTATAAGTCATTGGCGTTTCAGAAGCCCACTCATTAGGTGTTGAGCTGCCAATAATACCCCAGTTCATTTTAATCGACTTGTAAGTCATTGCATCAAGGTCAACCTGTATGTAGTATAAGCCTTCGCCATCAGTAACAATATCTATATCGCCACTGCCGCCGCCACTTGTAAGTGTTCCCGGGGTACCACTTGCACCATAGTTACCACCTGCATCTACTTCGCTCCAAGAGCCCTGCACACCTGCAAGCTTAAATTTATTGCCCGGAGCCAGTTTCACATAACCTTCAAACAATTTAGTTGTACCATCGCCTATGTAACGAAGTGGTAAGCCATTTTCAGGACTCCATTCGCCAAAGCCATAGTATGCCTGTGGATGACCTACAAGGAAAAGGTTTGGCAATATAGCAGTGTATGGAGTTACTTTAATTGTAATAATGTTAGATACCATTGGCATTACATCATTATCTCCCAGTGTTGATGTTACCCTTACATTAAGATCGCCTTCTTCAAAAGGAGTAAGGCCTGCAGCAATTGCAGCGTCATTAAGTTCTTCAACTGTCAGTGTTAAAAACCTGTTACTGGTAACAGGCCCTGCCTGTGTGTATTCTCCAACACCTGCATCAGTTACTGCTGCAACTTCTACTGCATAATTTATTTCGGTAGGTACACTATAATCTCCGTGGTTCCATACAAAAGTTACCGCAGGGTTGTTTGGCAAATCTTCGTTAAGGACAATATTTGTGCCGCTTGCCGGAGAAATAAGTACCGGTGCAGCAACGTCTCTGGCGATTGTCTGATCGTCATCACTACATGACATTACTGATACAAACAGTAATGAGAATATTGAGTATTTTAAAATATTTTTCATAGTTATACTTTGTTATTATTAATAGCCGTCGTTTTGTGATAAGTTAGGGTTTGCCTGAAGGGCAGATTGCGGTATTGGGAATACATTATAAGTTGCAGGGATAGATACACCATTTAGTGCATTACCTTTCCATGGCCACAGATATGAAGAACCTGTAAACCTGTTAAAACGGATAAGGTCGGTCCTGCGGTGGCCTTCAAGGTTAAGCTCTCTCGCCCTTTCGTCAAGTATAAAATCAAGTGTAAGCTGACTTTGATTTATAAGTGTTGCATTCGCCCTGTCCCTTATCCTGTTTACGTAATCTAAAGCATCAGTACCGTTACCTCCTGCATTCCTTAAATAGCATTCAGCATAGATAAGGTATACATCAGCAAGCCTGAACAGAGGGAAATCTGTTCCTGAGAAGCTTGTAGCTGTAGATGTACCGCTGAAATTAGTATTCCTGAACTTGGTAGATGGGTAGCCGTTTATCCATGCCTTGTAGTCAGTCATTTCATAGGTGTGCCCGGTAGTAAAGAAAAGTTGTCCCCTTACGTCAGGTGTAGTGGTAATATCACCATACAGCCCATACCATGCTTTTGTTGCCCTGTGGCCTGTCCATGAGTCAGTAGTTCCATAATTCTGCGGAATGTTGGTCATAGTTTCGGTACTTGTAGAACCATTTACAATGTAAGTAGTATTGCCGTAACTCTGGCTTACTACAGGGTCAGCAATCAGAGGGAATATAATTTCAGTTGACGTATTATTGTCATTCATGAAATTCATTCGGAAATCAGTAGCAAGTATATAACCACCTTCATTTATTACAAGGGTTGCATATTGCAATGCCTTATCATAACGAGGAGTATTTGTGTATACTTCAGAATTAAGGTATAACTTGGCAAGTAACGTGCGTACAACTGATTTATTAGCCCTGCCATAACCATTAGTAGGGGGCATTGTAGGTTCAATT
>JBQGDS010000404.1:0-1794 GCA_052039185.1 Flavobacterium sp. | reverse complement strand
CTTTTGTGATGTCATCAAAAGAACTGCCAGGTGAATGAATGGCTGGAGAAGCATGAGAAGAAGATGGAAGGCAGATGAGACGATCATCATGATGATACTGAGTGAGAAGTGTTTTTTGTCAAAATGTCTTGCGTTCGAGATTCACTCTGTGTATTTACAAAAAGAGAGGGCGAAATTATTTGTTTGTTGATACACTTTTCACTATGATTTCTTGTGGTTGTTTAATTACTTTATTTACGGGAAGTATTGTATTGCGCTTATCGGTTGAGCCGGAACCAAACAGATAGAGTTCATCTCCCTTTGCAGCAATTGCTTCGAAATCAGGCTTATCTTTTTTAGCAATATTTTCATTTGGCAGATTTTCCGATAACGGTATTTTATCCAGTTTTTGCTCAGTAATTTTATATTCGTAAAGCATATTGCTGTTATCTGAAATAACGTAAAGCGAGTCGCCATTGTAAAACAGTCCCGAAGCCGAACCTATACCAATGATCCTGAAAAGCAGTTCCAGGTGAAACTTTTGCATAATGTTAAGTGTGTTAATGTGGGTTGTATTGTATCTTTAAGATAAAGATAAACCATTTTTGCCATGAAGGTTATTAATACAGATGATTTTAAAGTTACAGCGCCATTCCTGCTGAAAGACTGCCCAACGCACATTGATATGGAAGCTTCGGAAAAAAAGCAATCCTCAAAGCTTAAAAAGGTTAGTAAGAAACTGAGTAAGATACAGGAGAAAATGTATGCCAATAACCGTTACAGTGTGTTGATTTGCCTTCAGGGTATGGATACATCGGGCAAGGATAGCCTTATCCGTGAAGTATTTAGGCGATTTAATGCCCGTGGTGTAAATGTGTACAGTTTTAAAACACCAACTTCCTCTGAATTAGAACATGATTACCTGTGGCGGCATTATATAGCGCTGCCTGAAAAAGGTAAGTTTGCAGTGTTTAACCGTTCACATTATGAGAATGTACTCATTACACGTGTACATCCTGAATTTATACTGAACGAAAACCTGCCCGGCATTACAACTGTTGAAGAAATACCTTCAGATTTATGGCAGCAGCGCTATGAACAGATCAATAATTTTGAGAAACATATAGCACAGAATGGTACTATAGTATTTAAATTTTTCCTGCATATAAGCAAAGAAGAGCAGCGCCAGAGGTTACTTAGAAGGCTTAATAAAGAAAAACATAACTGGAAATTTGCGCCCAGCGACCTTGAAGAGCGACAGCTGTGGGACAAATACCAGGAATATTATGAGGAAACTATAAACAATACTTCACAACCGCATGCACCATGGTATGTAATTCCTGCAGATAGTAAAGAAACAGCCCGATATATTGTAGCAAGTATTATTGAAGATGAGCTTAAAAAATATGATGATATTAAAGAACCTTTGGTAGACGAAGAAGTGTTGGAAAACATATCACTTTACAAAAAGAAACTCACAGAAGAGCGATAAAACTAGCTTTCCAACAGGTCTTTAAACTCTTCTTCCGAAAGGCATATGCCAATATTCTCAACCAATTCGTTATCATCTTCACTACCGCCGATAAAATAGATAGGTGTTTCGGCGGTAATTTTGCGTTTGCGTATTTCTGAAGCAGTAGTGCGCCCATGCAATGGTTTTACAGCATAGTTAACCACAATGGCATCGGCCTTGCATTTGCCTGTTTTACGATACGCTTCGCCACCATCTGCCATTTCAGTACCTATAACTTTATGGGCTGATTTTTTGCAGCAGTCAATAAGTGGGGTGGTGCTGTCCTTGCTCCAGTCGATTAT
>JBQGDS010000403.1:0-8085 GCA_052039185.1 Flavobacterium sp. | reverse complement strand
AATATGAAGCTTGGAGTAATATAAAGGAAAGAATGCGTAAATTCAGGGAAGGTAAAGGCTCATTAAAAGATATTGCAAAAGGATTTGCGCGTATTATGTTTCCTCCCGTATATTCAAAAGTGAAAGGAAAAGAACGCGGCTATGCCTACTTTCAGGAATTTATACCTAACAATGATCATGATATAAGGGTGGTGCTGATTGATGGAAAAGCGTTCGCTATAAAACGAATGGTGCGCGATAATGATTTCAGGGCATCGGGCAGCGGCCATATTCTTTACGATAAAAAATATTTTAGTGATGAGGTTATCAAACGCTCGTTTGAAGTTGCAGAAAAAGTAAAGTCCCAATGCCTTGCCATTGATTTTGTTTTTCTTAATGGTGAACCTCTGGTAGTAGAGATAAGTTATGGCTTTACCAAAGAGGGATACTATGATTGCCCGGGCTATTGGGACAGCTCATTAACATGGCATGAAGGCAAATTCGATGCTCAGGGCTGGATGGTAGAAGCTGTTATTAAATCAGTATAACTTATTTACAGTAGATGACTGAAAAAAAAATAATGCTTGTAATTCCTTCCCTAACTTCAGGAGGTATGGAAAGGGTTATGTCGCGTATTGCTAATAATTTTGCAGGCCGGGACGGTGTACAGGTTCATCTTGTATTAATGTTCAGTAATAAGGTTTCGTATACTATTGACGGGAGGATTATTATCCATGCCCCGGGAATTAAATCGTCAAATCCTGTAACAAGATTTTATAAAATATTAAAATACCTTCGTTTAAAGGTGAAATCTATAAAACCGGACGCTCTTGTAAGCCTGGGTAGTATGTATAACTCTTATGTTATGGCTGCACTTTTAGGTATTAAAAATCCTCCCAGAGTTTTTTTGGGAGACAGGAGCAACCCTTACCGCAACACTTATTTCACGCTCAAAAAAGGCGGTATAGAAAGACATGATGGTATACATCATTTCCTGCTCAAGCAATGGCTTTACAGGAAAGCGCACGGCATATTAGTGCAAACGCGCCTCAGCTATGATATTGAAAAGAAAAGCCTTAAGCATAAAAACATTATTTATTTTCCTAATCCTATAAATTCTTTTAATGAAAGCCATGAGGCAAAGGAAAATATAGTGCTTAACGTGGGTAGGTTTATCGCTACAAAACAACAGCTTTCTCTTGTAAAAATGTTCAGTGCGATAAATAATCCTGACTGGCAGCTGATATTTTTAGGGGATGGGCCGGAGTTTGAAAAAGTAAAGGCTTATGTAGCTGATAATAATGTTCAGAATGTACAGCTGGTGGGTAATGTAAAAGATGTTGAGCCTTACTACCAAAAGGCGAAAATATTTGCTTTTTCATCAATAACCGAAGGATTTCCTAATGCGCTTGGCGAGGCAATGACAGTGCCTATGGCTTGTGTGGCTTATGATTGTGTTGCAGGCCCCGCAGATTTGGTTATAAACGACTATAACGGTTATTTAATACCTGTAAATGATGATAAATTGTTTACACAAAGGCTAAAGGAACTTATGGAAAATGAAGAATTAAGAAATACCTTTGCCGCCAATGCTGCAGAGCATATAAAAAAGTACAACGAAACTGTGGTACTGGACAATTTGTTTAAATCTTTATTTGCTTAACATGAAAGGAAAAATGTTCTTTCAGGTTTTACTGTTTGTTTTTCCCTGGTTTATAAGGAGGCGCGCGTTAAACCTGTTTTTTGGTTATAAAATCCATAAGACAGCCAGGATAGGCTTTTCGATAATACTTTCGGATGAACTGATAATGGATGAGAAGGCCAGCATAAAAAGCCTTACAATTATCCAGAATGTAAATAGGGTTAAAATAGGTTATAATTCCCGAATAAACCTACTGAATTATATTACCGGGATGAATATGCGCCATAAAAAATTCGTATATGATGAGGGTGCATATTGTGAGCTCGTAATTGGGAAAAACTCACGTATAACCACCCGGCATACTCTTGACTGTAACGGTGGGGTTTATATAGGCGATTTTACCACAGTTGCAGGTTATCGTACCACGTTTTTATCACATAGTATTGATGTACATATCTGCAGGCAGACTGCAGGTCCTATAGTTGTAGGAAATTATTGCTTTGTAGGTACTGCATGTATACTGGTTAAAAATTCAAAACTGCCAAGTTATAGTGTACTTGCAGCAGGGTCCGTACTTAATAAGCATTACGAGGAGGAATATATGCTTTACGGTGGTGTTCCTGCAAAGAAAATTAAAGAACTTGATCCTGAAAAAACACTATCTTTTACCCGGACAAACCCTGATGTAAGATAGATGAAGATAATGGTAAATACAGCCTCTACATTTAAGGGAGGTGGTGTGCAGGTAGCACATTCGTTTATAGAGGAATGCAAAAAGTTTCCTGAAAACGAATATCATGTTGTTCTTGGTACTACAATAGGAGGTATACTAAACCAGGAAAGCTTTCCTGATAATTTTAAATTCTACAAAATAGGATACAGGCCAGCAACCAAGGTTTTTTCACTTCGCGGCGCGTCAGGCTTTTTTAAGCAGCTCGAGTCAAAAATAAAACCCGATGCCGTATTTACTACATCGGGCCCTGCCTATTGGAGGCCAAAAGCGCCACATGTGGCAGGATATAACCTTCCGCATTATGTATATCCTGATTCACCGTTTATGACACGCCTGCCTTTTAAAAATAAGGTAAAGTGGAATCTTAAGGGGGCAATACTGAAACATTTTTTTAATCGTGATGCCGATGCTTATGTAGTACAGACAGAGGATGTAAACCAAAGGCTGAAGAAATATCTTGGTACTGATAAGGTGTATACGGTAACCAACACTTTCAGCGCAAAATACCTGAACCCGAAAGAGGTTGTAAATAAACTTCCTGTAAAGAAAAATGGTGAATTCAGGCTGCTTACGCTATCTGCCTGGTACCCTCATAAAAACATAGAAATTATAAAGCCTGTTGTTGACGCATTACGGGAGAAAAATGCGGGGAAGATAAAATTCGTACTTACATTACCCCAGGAAATATATGAGAAGCATTTCCCTGATAATTATAGGAAATGTGTAATAAATATAGGCCCGGTTAAAATAGATGAGGCTCCATCACTGTATAATGAATGTGATGCCATGTTCCTGCCAACGCTGCTGGAATGTTTTTCGGCATCTTACGCGGAAGCTATGGTTATGCAGAAGCCAATACTAACAAGCGATATGGGCTTTGCACATACGGTATGCCACAATGCGGCTTTATATTTCAACCCGGTTGATCCGGCTGATATTGCCGATAAGATCATACGTCTTTATAACTCTGCGGAACTACAGCAGGAATTAATCAATAAAGGCAACGAAACAGTAAAACAGTTTGGCTCTGCACAGGAGCGGGCCGCTAAATATTTAGAAATTATAACGCAGGTTGTTAATGGCAGAGAAAATTAAGGACAGGAAAATAGTAGTTGTTAATCAGGCCGCAAATTACCTCACTGTAGGTATATGTAATGCATTTTATGAAAAGTTTGAAGATGTGAGCATAATAACAGGTAGTATCCACGTGCAGGGAGAAGAAATTAACCCTGCCGTAAAAGTCCATTGGATAAATAAGTGGATGGACCGTCCCGCAAAGAAAAAAGCCCTGTCCTATGTTGTGGCTATGTGGAAAATGTTCTGGCTGCTAAATACAAAATACAGGAAACATGAGGTTTTCTTTGTATCTGTGCCGCCTATGGCTTACCTGCTTAACCTACTTACCTTCCAAAGGTTTAGTATGATAATATGGGATGTATATCCTGATACAATGAAAGTTACCGGGATGAAAGAGAGCCATCCTGTATACAGGATATGGAGTTACCTTAATCGTCTTTCATTTAAAAAAGCCTATCGCCTGTTTACCATTGGCAACAGGATGGCGGGTTTACTTTCACGTTATATAGATGAAAAGAAACTGCACATTACTCCTATCTGGTCCATTTTCCAAAGCAATGAGCGTACCCCTAAAGACGAAAATCCGTTTATTAAAGAACACGGTCTGGAAGGTAAATTTATTGTACAATATTCAGGCAACATTGGTTTTACCCATAAAGTAGAATTAATGGTGGAATTGGCAGAATTACTTAAAGATAATGACAAAGTCCTTTTCCAGATAATAGGCAGGGGGGTAAAACTGCCTGCAATAGTAAAACTTGTAGAAGAAAAAAAACTGCCTAACTGCCAGTTTCTTCCATTTCAATCAGATGAAATGTTTCCTTATTCATTATCAGCTGCCGACCTGGGTGTTGTAATACTGGACGATGCTACATCTAAAGGTAGTGTGCCAAGTAAAAGCTATAATCTTATGAGTTACGGAATCCCGTCGTTATATATTGCAGCAGATGATTCTGAATTACATGATTACTGTGATCGTTATAATCATGGCAGGTGCTATAACGGAAATGATCTGGACAAAGCTGCCGCTTTTATTAATGACATAAGCACGAATTATAGCCTGCAACAGCAGTATACATACAATACGGTAACTGCAGCAAATGATTTTAAACGTGAAAATGCAGATAAAATAGTTGAACTGTATTTACAATAAAACACTATAGCAAGATATGGGGCTTAAAAATGACTTACTGAATAATGCAAAGAACCTTATAGGTTGGAGAACAAAACGCAAAATAGTAGTAATTTCGGTTGATGATTATGGAAATGTAAGGCTGGACTCCAGGCAGGCTGCTGAAAATATGCAAAAGGCAGGGATGAAACTGCGAAACCGTTTTGATGTGTTTGATACACTCGAAACTACAGAAGACCTTGAGGCTTTATATGATGCCCTTACATCTGTAAAAGATAAAAACGGCAGGCACGCTGTATTTACCCCTTTTGCATTGCCATGTAATATCAATTATGAGAAAATGGCTGAAGAAGGATATCGTGAATATCATTATGAATTATTGCCCGAAACCTTCGCAAAACTTAAAGGTTATGAAGGTGCGTGGGACTTATGGAAAGAAGGTATAAGCAAAGGGATTATGATACCACAGTTTCATGGCAGGGAACACCTTAACCTGAAAGTTTTTAATGAAAAGATACAAAAGCAGGATAAGGAAGTACTTACTGCTTTACAAAACAGGTCGTACACAGGACTTTCATCATCAGGATACAATACTATAAGCTATACAGCCGCGTTTGAATTCTGGGATTTTGAAGAAAACAGGGTTTTTGATGAGATCATTGCTGACGGACTTAACGCTTTTGAAAAAGTTTTTGGATTCCGCTCTACACATTTTAACCCACCCGGCGGACGCGAGCATGAAGTTATACATAAAGCTTTAAAAGCTAACGGTATTAAATATATTGATACACCTTTCATTAAAGAGGAGCATCAGGGGAGGGGCAAGTATAAAAAATCGCTTAATTTTACGGGTAAAATAAATAAGGAAGGTTTAATCCAGCAGGTACGAAATGTAGTTTTTGAGCCTACTGACAACAGGGGGTTTGACTGGCTGGAACACACGCTTGCACAAATTGAGGTAGCTTTTAAATGGAACCGTCCGGCAATAATAAGTTCGCACAGGGTCAACTTTTGCGGTCATATTGATGAGAATAATCGTAAAGCAGGTATAGCAGCATTAAAAAAGCTTCTTGAAAAAATTGTGGAAAGATGGCCCGATGTAGAGTTTATGGGCGGACATGAGTTAGGAGATGTAATCGCAAAATCTAAGGGGATTGAAAAATAACACAACCAGTAACTAATTTAGTATGATAAACAAAATTGTATATTTAGGATATTATCTTAAAAATCTTGATAGGCCTAAATTTTTTGAATTTGTAGATTATGTAACAAAAGAGCATAAAATTTCAAGGACAAAACTATATACTGATATTATTGGCTCTGTATGGAAATACAATACATCTTTCCTTGAGTATTTTCAATTCGGGTTTTATAGCAAGCCTAAAGAATTAAGGAGCACATATGCCAGTACCGTTTTTATGTACGAGTACCAGTTAAAAATGAATCCTAAAAACAAAAGGGCGGTATTACAGGATAAGCTATTATTTCTGGACAGATATAAAGAATTTGCCATACACGATTCGGCCTCACTGGCAGAAATGGAAGCCGATCATTCAATAGCACAGCGCCTGCTTGATAATGTATCAGGTAAAATTGTACTAAAAGGTTCTGACGGTCAATGCGGATGGGGAATTGAAGTTAGGGATACAAATGATTTTACACCGGATACGCTTATAGCGCGGTTAAAAGAAATAGGAAATGATATTGTAGAGGAATTTATACAGCAGCATCCTGAAATGGACAGAATGTCGCCTTCAGGGCTTAACACAGTGCGCGTCATTACACAATTAGATAAAAATAATAATGTAGTATTGCTTGGCACAATATTAAGGATTTCAATAAACTCTGTGGTTGACAACATGGCAGCAGGCAACATTGCTGCTCCGGTAAATCCTGAAACAGGCATTGTTGAAGGTGACGGGGTTTATGGAGATATTACAAAAGCTGATGAAAAAGTACATCCTGTTACAGGGGTAACTATAAAAGGTTTTCAGATACCTTACTGGGATGAAGTTTTAGATATGGTTAAAAGGGCAGCCATGGTTGAGCCGGGTAACCGTTCAATAGGATGGGATGTTGCCATAACGCAAAAAGGCCCGCAACTTATTGAAGGTAACCACAACTGGTGTAAGCTTGTATGGCAAATGCCTGTTAAAAAAGGGCTTAAGCATATGCTTATTCCATTTGAAAAAGGAGTGCAATAATGAAAAGACTTATTGATTTCACGGCATCGCTTGTTGGGCTTATTATACTTTCGCCAATATTTATCATCGTGGCTATATTGGTAGCTGTTAAGTTAGGCACTCCTGTATTCTTCACACAGGAGAGGCCGGGCAGGAACGGAAAGATTTTTAAAATGATGAAATTCCGCTCCATGACCAATGATAAGGACGAGAACGGCAACCTGTTGCCTAACAATGTAAGGTTAACGCCTTTTGGAAAATGGCTGCGCGCATCAAGCCTTGATGAAATACCGGGGCTTATAAATGTACTAAAAGGGGATATGAGCCTGGTGGGGCCAAGGCCGCTCAGGGTTCATTACCTGCCTTTGTACAGCGAATTTGTAAACCGAAGACACGAAGTAAAACCGGGTATTACCGGATGGGCACAGGTAAACGGTCGTAATGCCATATCATGGGAAGAAAAATTTAAACTGGATGTATGGTATGTGGATAATAAAAGTTTACTGCTGGATATTAAAATACTATTCCTTACCGTGCTGAAAGTGATTAAAAAAGATGGTATTACACATCAAAATGATGCTGCCATGCCCGAATTTAAAGGCCATAATAACTAGCTTTGACCATAAAACAAACTGACAACCAATCATTATGAATATACTTATTACCGGTGTAGGCGGCCCTACTCCTCTTGGTATTGCAAAAAGCCTTAAGCTTACTGAAGAAGGCAAAAACTTTCGCATTATTGGCGTTGATGGCAGCTTTTTAGCGCCGGGCCTTTACAATAAAACACTTTTTGACGCTACTTATATTATCCCGCTTGCATCAAGCGATGGCTACTGGGATGCGATTGAAGAGATCGTAAAAAAAGAATCGATAGATTTTGCATTTATAGTGCCGGAAACTGAAGTTTTGGTATGGTCTGAAAAACAGAAGAACGGTAAACTGCCATGTGCTTCGCTGGTGCCTGATTATGATGTGGCTAAGTCTTTATATGATAAGTATAAAACATTCAGCATGCTCGAAAAAACGGGTATGGTACCGGCAACTGTTGAAGTAAGCCTTGAAGGGCTTGATGAAAGCATAGGCAATGCATTGGGTTATCCTTACTGGATAAGGGGAGGCTCAGGTGCAGGTGCAATTGGAGCTATGAAAATAGGTAACCTGAAGGAGCTGCAAAACTGGATAGATATAAATCCAAGAGTAAAAGATTTTATGGCCAGTGAGTTTCTTCCTGGTAAAAACTATGCCTGTAAGGTATTGTTCAATAACGGTAAGATGATAAAGGCAGCCTCAGGCGAAAGGATAGACTATCTTCTTTCTGCCGCTGCACCATCAGGCA
>JBQGDS010000402.1:0-7608 GCA_052039185.1 Flavobacterium sp. | reverse complement strand
TGCTAACCGCCACATAAAAAGCATTACTATTGATGATAGTCTTTTGGAAGATAAAGAGCAGTTGGAGGATTACCTGGTACTGGTACTAAACAAGGCTATTGAAAAAGCCACATCAGTTAACGAAGCTGAACTTGCCGCTGTAGCTAAAGATGGCATGCCGAATATACCGGGCATGGATATGTTTAAATAACTCGGCATTAGCTAAATACAAAAAGCCACTAGTGAAAATCCAGTGGCTTTTCTTATACATATCAAAAACTCATTTTTCCTAATGCTTCCAATACATACTGGTGCATTACCTCTTTGTAATCAAGATGTGTCACAATGCGCAGTTTGCCTTTGCCTAATGAGCTAATAAATATATTTTTCTGCTTCAGTTTTTCAATTAACGCTGTTTCACTTAAATGTGATTTTATAGCAAAAATAAGTATGTTGGTTTCAACAGGTTCAACCGATTCTATCCAGGGAAGCTGTTGTAAAAATGCTCCCAGTTCTTTTGCCCGCCTGTGGTCTTCTTCAAGTCTGCCCACATTATTTTGCAGGGCATATAATCCGGCCGCAGCCAGATAACCTGCCTGCCTCATTCCTCCTCCTAATATTTTCCGAACACGCAATGCTTTATTTATCGTCCGGGCATCCCCTACAAGCAATGAGCCCACAGGCGCTCCAAGCCCTTTGGAAAGGCACACCGAAATAGTATCGAACAATTCCCCAAATTGCTTGGGGTGCTGCCTTTTTGCTACCAGTGCATTCCAAAGCCTGGCACCGTCAAGGTGGTATTTAAGGTTGTGTTTAAGGCAAACTGCTTTAATCTGTTTAAGGGTATCAATATCATAGCAGGCACCTCCTCCCTTATTAGTGGTATTTTCTATAGAAACAAGTCTTGTAAGCGGGCTATGGTAAAAATCAGGAGGGTTTATAGCCCCTTCTACCTGTGCCGCAGTAATCATACCCCTGTGGCCATCTACCAGGCTGCACGACACTCCGCTGTTAAATGATGCACCGCCGCCTTCGTAATTAAATATATGGGCCCATTTATCACAAATTATCTGCTCTCCGGGGTTGGTATGCAGCTTTATAGCGGTTTGGTTAGCCATAGTGCCCGATGGAAAAAACAATGCAGCCTCCATACCGAACAATCCGGCAACGGCTTCTTCAAGCTCTACCACGGTAGGATCCTGCTTATACACATCGTCCCCTACTTTGGCCCTGAACATTTGCTGCAGCATTTCGTGCCCCGGGCGGGTTACCGTATCACTAACCAGATTTATTTCCATATTATTTAAACAAGATAGCTTACTTTTGTAGTACAAAACTACATTAATTTATGACAAATACCGAACAAATAAAAGGTATTATAGAGCGCCTTGGTGCGCTGAGGAGGTATCTTTGACATCGACAGGAAACTGATTGAAATTACCAACGAGGAAGAAAAAACATATGCTCCCGATTTTTGGAACAACGCTAAGGAAGCAGAGCTTATCGTAAAAAACCTTCGCTCAAAGAAAAAATGGGTTGAAGATTATGATAAAGGTGTGGCCTTTGCCGAAGAGCTTCAGGTTATGTACGAATTCTTTAAGGAAGGCGAAGTAACCGAAGAAGAGCTGGACAACCAATACCGGCTTACCGAAAGCCATATTGAAAACCTTGAGTTCCGCAACATGCTTAGCGACGAAGGTGACAGCATGAGCGCTGTATTGCAAATTACAGCTGGTGCCGGCGGTACCGAAAGCTGTGACTGGGCAGCAATGCTTATGCGAATGTATATGATGTGGGGCGAAAAAGAAGGCTACAAGATCAAGGAACTGAACTTTCAGGGTGGTGAGGTTGCAGGCATTAAAACCGTTACGCTTGAATTTGAAGGCGACTTCTCTTTCGGCTACCTGAAGGGTGAAAACGGTGTACACAGGCTGGTACGCATATCACCGTTTGACAGTAATGCAAAACGCCATACGTCATTTGTGTCGGTATATGTATATCCGCTTGCTGATGATACTATTGAGATAGAAATAAGCCCGGCAGACATATCATGGGAAACCATGCGTTCCAGCGGTGCGGGCGGGCAGAATGTAAATAAGGTAGAAACTGCGGTGCGACTACGCCACCACCCTACCGGGATTATCATTGAAAACTCTGAAACACGTTCGCAGCTCGACAATAAAACCAAGGCCATGCAGCTCCTTAAATCACAGCTTTATGAAATAGAGCTTAAGAAAAAGCAGGCGCTTCGCGATGAGATAGAGGCAAACAAAATGAAGATTGAATGGGGATCGCAAATACGTAATTATGTCATGCACCCTTACAAACTGGTAAAAGATGTGCGCACGCAGTACGAAACCAGCGATGTAGACGGTGTAATGAATGGGAATATTGACGCATTCCTGAAAGCTTACCTCATGATGATGGGGCAAAAAAGCGAAGAATAAAATTAAGCCCCGTAGCAGGGGCTTTTTTTTGTACGATTGTTTTACCCAACATTTTGTTAAATAAGGGTATTCTTGTAAAAAATAGTTAACTTCGGGGAAGAAATAAATACTGCTTTTAATTTATGATTTTTAAGGAGCCTATATCATTACAAACAGAAAACGAAACCGCAAGGCTGGAAAAACTGCGCGACTACCGTATACTGGATACGCATTCGGAAGATACATTTGACAAGATAGCCCTAATGGCATCTCAGATTTTTAACACCGAAACCGCATTCATAACCTTTGTAGATGAGCATAGGGTTTTCCTTAAATCAAACCTCAGTCATTTTACTTTTACTGAAGTAGACCGCAGTGTAAGCTTATCATCTTTAGCTATCCTGGAAGATAAGGCAACGATTTATACCGATACTTATGCAATACCTTACTTACGGGAAAATGATTTTATTGCCAATGACGGCGGACTCCGTTTTTTTGCGGGCGTACCCTTAAAATCGCCCGAAGGCCATAATGTGGGTGTTATATGTGTAGCCGACCATGAACCAAAAGAGGTTACCGAAACTCAGGTTGACATGCTTCGCACCCTTTCTAAAATTGTGATAGACAAACTGGAAAACAGGCTGCGCTACCGCAAATCGATTGAAGCGCAGATAAACCTGATGAATATTACGCTTCATGAAATAAAGAATCCGCTGGCTTCCATAAAACTGGCTAACGATATTATTAAAAAGGACGAATCATCTAAAGACAGGATGACCGATCTTATAAAATCGGCAGTAAATGCCATACAAGCTAAACTTTCGGAGCTGCTCCGCCTTTCTGAAATGGAAGAAGCAGAACTTACCCTTTCTATTGAAGATGTAGATATGCAGGAAATGTTCAGGAGGCTCATGAATAATTTTGAGCTGCTGGCACAGCGCAAAAACCAGGTTATACAACTGCATTGTGACGATAACCTACCAACACTTCAGGCAGATAAAAGTAAAATATCTGACATATTGCATAATCTGCTGAGTAACGCGATAAAGTACAGCTACTATGGATCTACTATTGAAATCTCAGCACGCGAGGTTATGGGCTACATGGAAATCAGGGTAAAAGATGAAGGCCAGGGGCTTAATAAAAGTGATGTTATACGCCTTTTCCGCAGGTTTGCAAAATTAAGCAGCAAGCCCACCGGTAAAGAAACTTCTAACGGTTTAGGCCTTTCCATAACCAAATCGATGGTTGAACTGCATAATGGCACCATACAAGCCATAAGCCCCGGTAAAGACAAGTGAACCATGTTTATAGTTACATTGCCTCTAAATTATCATAAAGAAGAAGATATAGTGCTTTAAAACAGAAAACCCCGTATTGCTACAGGGACTTTCAAAGATATTTGGGTAACTAAATAAATTCTTTTAGAAAAGGCGTATAATAAAATACATTATCCCCGCAATAATTGCTGATACCGGTATAGTAAGTATCCAGGCCCAAAGCAGGCTTATTGTTACACCCCAGCGTACTGCAGATACCCTTTTTGTTATACCTACACCAATAATTGAACCTGTAATGGTATGCGTTGTTGATACCGGCACCCCAAGATGCTCAGATGTGTAAAGCGTAATGGCTCCAGCCGTTTCGGCAGCAACACCTTCAAGCGATGTTACCTTTGTAATTTTGGAACCCATTGTTTTTACAATTTTCCAGCCACCACTCATGGTTCCGAGACCAATCATAAGGAAACTGGTAATTGGCACCCATCCCCAATGGTTTACGAAATATTTAAACGGATCGGCAGCATTGGTATAATTAGGGTCAATATCAATGTTAGTGTGGTAATAAATAACCGCTGCACCTATTATACCCATAACCTTCTGCGCATCGTTAGCACCATGCCCAAGACTGAACAAAGCCGAAGATACCAGCTGTAGTCTTTTAAACCACTTATCAGCTTTTGAAGGATTAGCCTTACGGCAAATATTGAGTATGAGAATAGTTAAAAAGTAGGCCACCATCATACCTATAAGCGGTGCCATGAATATGAACAGGATGATAGGCACAACCTTAGCATAGTTAACTACGGTATTCAGGTCAGCGCCCGGTACAGTAAGTGCATGTGCCAGTGCAGCACCCATAAAGCCTCCAATAAGCGTGTGCGATGAAGATGATGGTATACCCAGTTTCCAGGTAGCAAGGTTCCAGGTAATTGCAGCAATAAGTCCGGCAAATATAACCTCAAGAGTTATAAAATCCTCACTTACGGTTTTGGCAATGGTATTACCTATTTTAAATTCGCCTACCCAGTATTTTGATATAAAGTAGGCCACAAAGTTGAAAAAAGCTGCCCAAAGTACAGCCTGAAACGGCGTAAGTACCTTAGTTGCCACAATTGTAGCAATAGAGTTGGCAGCATCGTGAAAACCGTTTATATAGTCAAATATAAGCGCAAGGACTATAATTATAATTAGCAGCGTCATGTTATACTGTTTCGGTTTAGGTTTTTATGAATGCTTAACCGCAATTGATTCCAGTACATTGGCTACACCCTTACATTTATCGGTAGCAGATTCAAGCGCTGAAAGTACCTCTTTATACTTAATGATATTTTTAGCGTCAGTCTCGTTTTCAAATATATCGGCTACTGCCTTATCAAAAACATTATCCGATTTGTTTTCCAGTTTGTAAATTCTTTTGCAGGCTTCTGCAATACCTTTAAGGTTTTTCATATCTTTAAGGTCAGCAACAGCTGTATGTATTAGCTGGCATGCTTCAAGGTTTATCTCGGTAAGCTTACGGATAGACTTGGTTATTTTTTCAACCTGGTAAAGTCGCATCCTGCTGGCAGTACCATACATATAGTCGGCTACATCATCGATAGAAGATATAAGGGCATGCACGTCTTCCCTGTCAAAAGGAGTGATAAAGTTCCTGCTTAGCTCAAGGTTGGTCTTGTGGGCTATTTCTTCAATAACTGCCTCAAGCTCCTCAACTTTCCTGAAATACTCTTCCCTTTGCGGTTTTGGGGCATTAATAGCCTCATGAAGGGTTTCGGCAAGTTCTACAAGTTTGGTAGTTGCTTCTTCAAAAAGTGGGAAGAATTTTTTATCCTTAGGTACAAGGAACTGGAAGATGCTGTTTAAAGACATTTTTCTTGTTTTTTATCGGAGGCAAAGGTATCTGCCTAATGTTAAGAAATAGTTAAGCAATCATCAACAACGGGTTATTAATTTAAACAAACCGTAAATTTCATTTTACACTAATATCAAACGTTTTCGTATTTTAGCACCTTCAAATTTACAACCTTTACAACAAACTAAAGCATATCATGGATATTAACTTCAATAAAAACGAAGACCATAATAAACTTCTCATTTCCGAACTGAAGCAAAAACTGGCTAAGGTAAAACTGGGCGGTGGCGAAAAACGCATACAAAAACTGCATGCTGAGGGAAAAATGACGGCTCGTGAACGTATTGAATATTTACTTGACCCTAAAAGCAAAAGCATAGAGATAGGCGCATTTGCCGGAGATGGAATGTATGCCGAACACGGAGGCTGCCCCAGCGGTGGCGTAGTTGTTAAGATAGGTTATATCCGTGGGAAGCAATGTATGGTTGTGGCTAACGATGCTACCGTGAAAGCCGGGGCATGGTTTCCTATTACAGGAAAAAAGAACCTGCGCGCGCAGGAAATAGCCATAGAGAACAGGCTGCCTATAATATACCTGGTAGACAGTGCGGGCGTTTACCTGCCAATGCAAGATGAAATTTTTCCTGACAAGGAACACTTTGGGCGCATTTTCCGCAACAATGCAATTATGAGCAGTATGGGCATAACCCAGATTGCAGCTGTTATGGGCAGCTGTGTTGCAGGGGGCGCTTACCTGCCAATTATGAGCGACGAAGCCCTAATTGTAGACAAAACCGGAAGTATTTTCCTTGCAGGAAGCTACCTGGTTAAAGCTGCCATAGGCGAAAGTATTGATAACGAAACCCTGGGTGGGGCAACTACGCACTGTGAAATATCAGGAGTGACAGATTATAAGGCCAAAGACGATAAAGATGCGCTTGACACTATAAAGAATATTGTAGACAAGATAGGCGATTTTGACAAGGCAGGGTACAGCCGTGTAAAATCTGAAAAGCCTGCATTAAAGGAAGAAGATATATACGGGCTCATACCAAAATCACGTACCGAACAGTATGATATGATGGAAGTAATAAACCGCCTGGTTGACAAAAGTGAATTTGAAGAGTACAAAGCCGGTTACGGGCAAACTATAATTACCGGATATGCCCGTATTGACGGATGGGCTGTTGGTATTATAGCCAACCAGCGCAAGGTGGTAAAATCCAAAAAAGGAGAAATGCAGTTTGGCGGTGTTATCTATTCGGACAGCGCTGATAAGGCTACACGCTTTATTGCCAACTGCAATCAAAAGAAAATTCCGCTGGTGTTCCTTCAGGACGTTACCGGATTTATGGTAGGTTCAAAATCAGAACACGGTGGTATAATTAAAGACGGTGCCAAAATGGTTAATGCCGTAAGTAATTCGGTAGTACCTAAGTTTACCGTAGTGGTTGGTAACTCATATGGGGCGGGAAACTATGCAATGTGTGGCAAGGCTTATGACCCAAGACTTATTTTTGCCTGGCCAAGCGCAGAGCTTGCAGTTATGGGCGGCACCCAGGCAGCAAAAGTATTGCTCCAGATTGAAGCATCGTCATTAAAAGCGCGTGGCGAAGAACTTACGCCGGAAAAAGAAGCAGAATTATTTAATAAAATTAAGGCCAGGTACGATGCGCAGGTATCACCATACTATGCTGCATCACGCCTGTGGACTGATGGTATTATTGATCCGCTTGACACCCGTAAATGGATATCGATGGGGATTGAAGCTGCTAATCATGCTCCTATCGAAAAGCCTTTTAACCTTGGTGTGATACAGGTTTAATATATTATATGCCTCAACTAACCGAAACAGAATTAAAACAGCTTGCTGCCAACCTGCGTTGCCCTGAAGGCAACGCAGGTATAAAAGCAGGTGAAATGATGAATGCTACCAATTCAGGCATTATTAGCAATACTATAGCCACGCTTGAAATTTCTGCTAATGATAGTATACTGGAAATTGGCCCCGGCAATGGCAGGCATGTTCAGGAAATAGATACCACTGCTCCCGGAATACAATATAATG
>JBQGDS010000401.1:0-3243 GCA_052039185.1 Flavobacterium sp. | reverse complement strand
TGGATAAGGTTTATAACTTCTTCCTCAGTATGGTTCTTTAGGTCGTCAATAATCTCTGAAAGACTCCCGAAACAGGCAAACCCGGCATTCTTGGTACTGGCACCCTGCGGCAGCGGTCCTCTTTCAAGTACAAGTATTTTGCTGTCAGGTAAACGCTCACGCAGGCATATGGCAGCGTGCAGGCCTACAATACCGCTGCCTACAATAGTGTAGTCAACATCGGTAAACCAGTTTTTTATTTCCCAGTAGCTCAGGTTCATTACCCCGGTAGGTTGTTATCCTGCCCGTCTTCTTTTTCTTCAATGGCTTCCTGTTCGGTGACCTTGTTGCCTTTTACGGCGTTAAGTATTACAGGTACTGTTGTAACAAGCACAATGATTATAATGATGTACTCAATGTACGATTTAAGGTCGATGCCAAACTGGTTCTGGAACAGTTCATACAGGTAGTGGCCCGAAAAAATAAGGGTATAAGCCCAAAGGAATGAACTAATAACATTGAAAAGCATAAAGCGTTTTTTCTCCATGCCTACAATACCGGCTATTATAGGAGCAAAGGTCCTGATTACAGGCAGGAAGCGCGCAAAAATAATGGCACGGCCTCCGTGCTTTTCAAAAAACTCCTGAGACTGGATAAGGTATTTTTTCTTGAACCAGAAAGAGTCTTTTTTATTGTATAAGAAAGCGCCGCTTTTTGCACCAAACCAGTAACCAAAAGTATTACCTATAATACCTGATATTGCTACAAGCAGCGATAACACAGTTACGTTCATGAAATCGTTATCCATAGGCCATACGGTAGCCATAAGTTCGGTACTGTATATGCCCGCAAGAAACAAAAGGCTGTCGCCGGGAAGGAAGAAACCCGCAAAAAGGCCTGTTTCGGCAAATACAATAAATAATACTACATATATACCTATAGGTACTCCTGCAAGCTGCAGGTTAATATAAAACTCAGGGTTCAGTAACTGCGTCCAGTGGAAACTGTCCATAAAAATTTATTTTTTTGAATTGATGATTAATTGTTTTTGGCCTCCCATTTATCTACTGCTGTCGTTGCCAGTGCGTTACCCAGTACATTGGTCATGCTTCGTGCCATATCGCAAAAATGGTCAATAGGCAGTATAAGCGCTATACCTTCCGGCGGTATGCCGAACATTGCACATGTGGCCACTACCACAATAAGTGATGCACGCGGTACACCGGCTACACCCTTACTGGTAAGCATAAGTACCAGCAGCATAAGCAGCTGTTTTTCAATCGGCATATCTATGCCATACACCTGTGCTATAAACAGGCTGGCAAATGTCATATACATCATACTGCCGTCAAGGTTAAAAGAATAACCTAAAGGCAGGGTAAACGATACAATTTTAGGATCGGCGCCAAAGCGTTCCAGCTCTTCCGTAAGCTTAGGGAAAACCGCCTCGCTGCTTGTAGTTGAAAATGCAATAAGCAGTGGGCTGGCAAGCCTTCTCATAAGTATCCAAAGCCGGTTGCCCAATATTAAATAACCTACTGTAAGCAGTAATGCCCATAATAGCAAGATACCTACAACAAACGCCCAAAGATAGTTGGCATACAGCTTCCAGATGTCAAACCCGTAAATGGCTACTGCACCCGCTACCGCGCCAAAAACACCCAGTGGGGCAACCCACATAATGTACGTAACCATTTTAAGTATAGCGTGTGACAGCGTGTCCAACACCTTTATTACCGGCTTGGCAATATCGCCAAGTGATGAAAGGGCAATACCGAAAAGTATTGAGAAGATAACAATTTGAAGAATCTCATTGGTAGCCATAGCCTCAAAAATACTTTTTGGCACTACGTGCATAACAAACTGATCAAGAGAGAAAGAGCTTGTGCCATGTACAAGATCATCGGCTGCGGCAACTTTATCCATCGTTACGGTTGTGTTTTTGCCCGGTTGCAGCCAATTGACCAACATCATGCCCAGTAATAGCGAAATAAGCGATGCCGAAAGAAACCATGCCATAGCTTTGGCACCAACACGGCCTACCATTTTCATGTCGCCCATTTTGGCAATACCAACAACAAGGGTAGAAAACACAAGCGGTGCAATGATCATTTGCACCATGCGGATAAATATAGTCCCTAAAAGTTTTATGTTTTTTGCAAAGCCGTCGGCAGATTCAGCATACTGGTAGTGCACCACGCCGCCCAAAACCGCTCCAAGTACAAGGCCGGCTATAATGGCTATAAAAAGTTTACTGTTGCTCTTCACGCACTAAAATTTTAAGTTCGTGAAATTAGTCTTTTTTTTTTAAACGTCGTTTAGGAATGTTTAAATAAGGGTCATTTTTATGTTGAGTAATTAATACATATCCGGCAATAAAATTGAAAAGCCTGCAATACAACAAAGCATAATGCAGGCTTAATTTTATATTTATTGATATTAAACCAATTTGTTCTCAACAAGATATTCGGCAATTTGTACGGCGTTGGTAGCAGCACCTTTTCGCAGGTTGTCGGCTACAATCCACATGTTAAGGGTATTGTCCTGCGTTTCATCGCGGCGTATTCGGCCTACAAAAACTTCATCTTTACCTTCTGCATATAATGGCATAGGGTATTCAAAAGCAGCTGTGTTATCCTGTACTACAACTCCCGGAGTTTCTGCAATTATTTTACGTACTTCGGCCAAATCAAAGTCATTACTAAACTCCACGTTTACTGACTCACTATGGCCACCTACGGTTGGAATGCGTACTGTAGTTGCAGTAACCCGTATTGAGTCGTCACCAATAATTTTTTTGGTTTCGCGGGTCATTTTCATTTCTTCCTTGGTGTAGCCGTTATCTTCAAAAACATCTATCTGCGGGATAGCATTGCGGTGTATAGGGTATTTGTATGCCATTTCGCCCTCAATGCCTGCATATTCGTTTTCCAGCTGTTGCACTGCTTTTACACCTGTGCCGGTAACCGACTGGTAGGTTGATACCACCACGCGCTCAATAGTGTATTTTTTGTGCAGTGGCGCCAGAACAAGTACCATTTGTATGGTTGAGCAGTTAGGGTTAGCTATAATCTTATCATCTTTGGTTAGTTCTCCGGCATTGATTTCCGGCACTACCAGCTTTTTTGTGGGATCCATCCTCCATGCACTGGAGTTGTCAATTACCGTTGTGCCTGCTTCAGCAAACTTGGGTGCCCATTCTTTTGAAGTGTCGCCACCGGCTGAAAAAAGCGCTATTTCGGGCTTCATGCTTACGGCGGTTTC
>JBQGDS010000400.1:0-2174 GCA_052039185.1 Flavobacterium sp. | reverse complement strand
GTATTACTGCTATAATTTTCATACTACTATAATTTACTCCTCAAAACTCTCATCTTTAAACCCTATTAAATAAAGCTTATCTTTTGCACGTGTTACTGCTGTATACAGCCATCGGATGTAATCTTTATCTATTCCTTCCGGTAAATACGGCTGTTCTATAAAAACGGTATTCCACTGCCCACCCTGGCTTTTATGGCAGGTTATGGCATACGAGAACTTTACCTGCAGTGCATTAAAATACGGATTGTTCTTCACTTTGGCAAAACGCCTGTATTGAGTAGGTTCATCCATATAATCCTGCATTACTTCCTGGTATAGCAGGTTGCTTTGCTCATATGTTAATGATGGCGATTCGCTGTTAACCGTATCAAGGATTAATATAGTTTCAAAAGGGGCCATGTCAGGATAATCGACCATCCTCACTTTTACTTTTGCAAAGTTAAATCCGTACAGTTCCTGTATCCTGAATAACTCTAAAATTTCAATAATATCGCCATTGGCTATAAAACCGGCCTCACTCTTTTCTTCCAGCCAAAAATAGTTATTCTTTACCACCATCATAAAATCCCCGGTAGAAAGTTCACTGTCCCTGTCCAGTATCCGGTTACGAATCTGCTGGTTGTATTGGTTAGCACGCTTGTTGGAACGTACTATAAAAGCGGTATCTTCAATGCTGTAGCTACTGTAGGCATGATGTATGGCATCCTGTATATCATATCCATCCTGCAACCTTACAATATCCTTAAAGCCTTTTACCTTAAACTGGAAGGTATCTAAAAAAGCAGATTTTAAAATCTCTCTTAACTCCGTAGCATTATATAAAATACCGGAATCCAGTTCCTGCCTCATTACTTCGTCCAGCTCAATGTGCTGTACGTCCATATAGTATTCCTGTGCAAGCTGTTGTATATCTAATGCAGGGCTTATATCCATATTTACAGGCGGAAGCTGTGCCGTATCGCCAATAAATATCATTTTACAATTGTCGCCGTTATACACATAGCTCATTAAATCATCCAGCACTGATCCGTTTTCATACAGTTTAGAATCGGTAGGCGCATCGCTTATCATTGAGGCTTCATCAACTATAAAAATGGTATTTTTAAACTTGTTCTGCTGCATGGTAAAAGCCATACCACCCCCACTCGCCTTTTTAGGGAAATATATACGCTTATGAATAGTAAAAGCAGGCTTTTGCGAATAGTTTGCAATTACCTTGGCTGCACGGCCTGTTGGCGCAAGCAGTACATATTTCTTTTTCGCCTGGTACAGCTGGTTCACAATTGTAGAAATAATGGTAGTCTTACCGGTACCGGCATAACCTTTCAGCACAAAAAGCTCGTGCTTATTGTCGGTTGTGATGAACTCTGCAATCTTCTGCATAAAAATATCCTGCTTCAGTGTAGGCTGAAAGGGAAATTCCCGGCGGAGGATGGTGTAAAATTGGCTTGGATTCATCAATGCTTACAGGCTTTTTGCAGTCTTCAAAGATACACAATGATAAACCAAAAAAGAATGTAAATTTGTAACTATAACCTTTGCCTTTACATGAACGACACCATAACCGAAAAAAATTACCGAAAGCTGTGCCTGCAGGTTGCCCTTAACGAGGTTTCGTTCTGCATTTTTGATACGCTGAACTGGACTGTAACACGTACTGAGCATACAGTTTTAGACAAGCACCGAAATATTGAAGACCAGTTGTGGAAACTGTTTGTAAACAACCCGGTGCTGGAAAACCGTTATGATGAAATTGTAGTACTGCATGATAATAATTTCAACACATTTGTGCCTAATGCATTGTTTGACGAAAACTTTTTAGGTAGCTACCTTCAATACAACACAAAGGTTTTTGAAACCGATTTCTTTGCTTATGATGTTATAGGCAATTATGACATTAATAATGTGTATGTTCCACAGGTTAACGTAAACAATTTTTTGTTGGATCGTTTCAGTTCTTTCGATTATAAAAATACCAATAGTGTGATTGTATCAAAGCTATTAGATGCCTCTAAAAATATTGATGATAAGCAGGTGTATGTACACATACAGGCTACACATTTTGAAATTGTTGTTGCCAAAAACCAGAAGCTGATCCTGTACAATTCGTTTGATTACAGCACACCCGAAGACTTTTTGTATTACCTGCTCTTTACTATGGAGCAGTTACAGCT